>NZ_CDRNDK010000825.1:0-1532 GCF_977012225.1 Planomonospora algeriensis
CCGAGGGGGTGCCCGTCGCGTCCTCCTGGCCCCGGACCCTGCCCTGGGCGACCGCCGGCGGCCGCGCCCGCGCCCGCTCCTCCGGCGACCGCGGCCGCCTGCAGCAAGGGTTCGGCCTTGCGCATGCCCCACCGACCCGCCCTGGCCGCCGCGACCGGCGGGAGCACGCCCGCCGCGCGCTGCAGGGTCGGCGCGCTGGCCGCCTCGCCCAGCATGCGGGTGGTGAGGGTGTGCCCGTCCATGGAGGCGAACAGGTGCTGGAACGGCCGCCGGTAGAAGAAGACCGCGATCGTCAGCAGCGCCATGAACATGACCTGCATGCCCCACGGCATCGCCGTGGAGATGATCAGCGCGTAGCCGTACACCAGCACGCCCAGCACCAGGGCCAGCACCGCCTGCCGGAGCAGCGTGCCGACCAGCATCTCCACCCAGCGCATCGCGATGATCCGGCCGGAGCCCGGATGCACGCCGATCAGCAGGAAGACCGGGGCCATGATGAGCAGGAGCAGGAACCCGACCTTGAGCGCCAGCAGCGAGACCGCCACCAGGAAGATCAGCGTCCCGGCGACCATCGCGGCCAGGAGCGCGCCGATCGCGATGCCCAGCCGGTTCGTCCAGTCCTTGCCCTGGAAGAGGAAGTAGATCGGGCTGCTCTCGATGTACTGGGCCATCTCCTCCTCGTAGCGGGCCTGGTGGGCGCTCGTGTTCGGCGTCTGGGTGGCCTGCTGCTCGGTCAGGTCCAGGGCCTGGATGTCCAGCGCCTTGGCTCCGAAGTTCTTCACCGCGGGCGCCTCGGGGTCGGCGGTGCCGAACATGCCCATCAGCCACGGCTTGCAGACGAGGGTCGACCAGAGCGCGTCGGCGTTCTGGTCGATGCTCGGCGTGCCGGTCCGGCCGTAGCCGCCGGGCTGCGCCTGCGGGGCCGTCTCCCCCTTGGTGGGCAGGCACGAGGCCCCGCCCGCGCCGGGCAGGCCGGAGAAGGCCGAGTTGACGACCTCCCCGGTCTTGTCGGTGACGGTCTTGCCCAGCCCGGTGAAGTCACCGGGGCGGCTGAAGAACCAGACCGCGACGGTCACCGCGAGGACCATCCAGATGACGCCTTCGGCGGTCGTGGTCGCGCGCTTGCGGATCAGCCCGTACCACGCCAGCCAGATCGCGCCGAGGATCACCACCGGCCGCAGGAACGGCCAGTACATCGCGTCGGAGAGCCGGATCACGATGTCGTCGACGACGTCCTTGATCGCCTCCAGCGGGCCTTCGCTGGCCGCCGCCTGGTAGGTCGTGATGGTCAGCCGGTCCAGCGCCTTGGCCCAGGAGAAGACCGTGTTGGCCCAGGCGTTGCCCAGCACCGCCGCGACGTCGTCGCAGCCCAGCTCGTGGGTGTGCCAGAACAGGCCGCTCATGCCGTAGGTGGCGTAGTTCGTCTGGACGGCCGGGGGCGGCGCGGCGGCCCCGGCGGCCGCGTCCGGAGGCGGCGGCTTGACCAGGCCGTCCACTCCGCCGCCCACCACCTCGGGCGCCAGGTCCGGGGA
>NZ_CDRNDK010000826.1:0-1526 GCF_977012225.1 Planomonospora algeriensis
TCCTGATTCGTTCGTTTCCGGCGCGGCGGCGCGGCCTGCTCGGTGAGGGTCGGGATCCGGCCGAGCACCTCGCGGAACATCGCGGTGACCACGACCTCGGGGGAGGCGGGCACGGTGGATCCGGTGAGGTCGCCGGCGGTCAGGCGGCGCAGCCGGGACCAGCCGCCCAGGCCGGCGATGGCCGAGCGCGCGGGCTCCGGCCAGCCGGGGAGGGTGGGGTCGACGGTGTGCACGTGCAGGGCGGGCAGCACGTCGCTCAGCGGCAGGTGCTCCCACCGGGCGACCGAGAGCCGGGCCAGCCGGTCGCAGACCCAGTCGAGCCCGGCGGTGCCGAGGGCTTTGGGGAGGGTGACGGAGGACCACCAGCCCGCCGGCAGGCGGGGGTCGGCCAGGGCTTCGGCGACCTGCTGCTGACGGCTCCAGCGCAGGGCCGGGACCAGATCACTCAGGCAGATCGATGACTCGGCATCCATCGGTTGACCGCAACCTCCCCAAAGTGACGCATGTGGCTAATGGTGCAGCCTACGCCGCAAGCTATCAATTGGCCTTAAGAGGGTAAAGCTGGTTGGAACCCAGATCAGACCGTAGGATACGCGGACGACCACCGATGACCGTAACAGCTTCGGCCCCGGCCCGGCTCCCGGCTTCCAACGCGGCCTCGTCATCGGCCCCCGCCAGCAGGGCCGTCAGCAGTCCGGCGGCGAACGCGTCCCCTGCTCCGGTGGAGTCCACGGCCCGGACGGCGACACCGGGGACACGGGCGACGAGACGTCCCCGCCGGGCCATCAGGGCCCCCTGCGAACCGAGTTTCACCGCCGCCGCGCCGTACCGGAGGCTGAGCCGCTCGGCCGCCCGCTCGGCCGAGGTCTCGCCGGTCAGCAGCAGCGCCTCGTCTCGGTTGGGGATCACCAGCCCGGCCGGTCCGGTCTCGCGGACGAACCGCTCGGCTCCGAAGGCCCGCAGGAAACCCGTCGAGGCGGGGTCCACGCTGCCGGACAGGCCGCGCCGGCCGGCCTCGGCCAGGAGCAGGCGGGCCAGCAGCAGGCCGGGCTCGGCGAAGAGCAGGTAGCCGGACAGGTGCAGGTGGGCGACCCCGTCGAGCAGGGCCGGGTCCCAGTCGGCGACGCCGAGCCGGCCGCCCGCGCCCCGGTTGGTGAGCATGGACCGCTCCCCGGTCGTGTCGACCACGGCGATCACCACGGCGGTCGGCCGCTCCGGGTCCGTGCGCAGGTGCGGCCGGACCCCGGCCCGTCTCAGCTCGGCCTCGTGCCAGCCGCCGGTGTCGGCGCCGACCCGGGCCAGGAAGCGTGCGTCCGCGCCCAGGCGGGCGCCCAGGCGGCGGTGTTGGCCCCCGAGCCGCCCGGGCGCAGTTCGATGTCGGCGGCGGTGTCCGTCCCGGCGGCCAGCCCGGAGAACCCGGACTCGCCGTGCAGCGCGACGACGTCGGTGACCACGTCGCCGACCACCAGCAGGCCCCGGCCGCCCGCGGTCCCGGCCGTGTTCCCGGCTGTGTCCCCGGCCGCCCC
>NZ_CDRNDK010000827.1:0-1518 GCF_977012225.1 Planomonospora algeriensis
CCCTCCCCGGCGGTGGGGGAGCACCATGATGAGGAGTTCGACGACGAGGAGGAACCGTACGGGGACGAGAACGACGAAGACGGCTTCGACGATCCCACCGACGATTCCACTGCCGACGCAGATGAGGAATCACCCTGGCCCGCGGTGCAGACGCTCAACGCGCGCCGGGCACGACAGTTCCTGCTGTCCACGCTCCGGAGCTCCGGTTCGCGGTCCGGCGGACACGACTTCTACGATCTCCTTCTCGACCATGGCCACGGCCTGGCCTTCTACGCCCGGACCGGACCGGACAGGGCCGACCCGAATTGCTGTGCCGTCACTACGGTGGCCCCGCTCCTCGCCTGCTGCCCGCCGTACCGCCGGAAGTCCTCGAAGCGTCCTGGGGCCATGAGTGGAGACTGGCGGCCATCTACCAGGGGCCAGCGCTCTTCCACGGCGACTGGCGGGACCAGCAGGATTACGTGTCCGCTCTGCCGCTGCGGTCCTTCCTCGCCGTCCATATCGCAGGCGCCGGTGAGTTCGCGCTGCGCACGCGCGGCGGCGTTCTCGAACTGATCAGATCCGGACCGGAGGGTGCTGGGACCGTCACCGCGCTGGGCCGACCGGAGCCCGACGATGACCCGCTGGCCTTCGCCCTGCGCATCGTTCCCGACCTTCTCACCTTCTCTCCGGACGCGACGGTGGACATCACGAGCGACACCCCGCACGCCGTCGCCGACGCCATCCGCTTCAGCGCCGACCTCGGCCCCGCTCGCGAGCGGGATGCCCTACCTCACGCAGACGACCGTCTCGAAGACGGCTTCTGGCGCGGCGAGGAGGAACGGCTGCTCGGCTACTTCGGCAACCTCGTCCCCCTCACCGTGCGGGTCAACGGCGTACCGCACTTCGCTGCGGACCTCGACGGCGATCAGGTGCTCGTGCCCGTCACCGGTGAGGGCAGGTTCCCCTCACCCGTCCTGAACCGCACGTTCCTATCGATCGGCTACGACTACGACGGCGGCGGTAGCTCCAGCGGCCCCGGGTTCGAGACGATCGGCGAGATCCGGCCTGCTCTCAACGTTTCCTGGGGAGACTTCGCCGAGGAGATGTGGGACCGGAGCCTGACGTTGTCGCGCGACGGCCTGCCGGAGTTCGCCGCCCGGCGGCTTCAGCGCTCCGAATTCAGTGGCCGCCTCCTGGACGGTGTGCTCGGCGGCCCGGAGGCTCCTGCGGAAGAGGACTTCGAGGTGTACGAGGTCGATGACGAGGCGGCGCACTACGCCTTCGGCGTACCCGAACTCGGCTTCGAACCACGCGGCGACGAAGGGATCCGCTTCCTGCACGCCCTGCTGGAGACCTACGCGGGCGACACCGGCACCGCCCAGCGCATCCGGGCGTTCCTCGGCCAATGAGACCCTTCGAGACCGTTTGCGGCCACCCGTCCCGGAAGTCCTGCCCGACGCTGTCGCGGGATGCGCCGGCACTGGACGGCCCGCCCTATGACCACGCGATTGGGCGACTACCTCCTGCTGCGCGAGC
>NZ_CDRNDK010000828.1:0-1514 GCF_977012225.1 Planomonospora algeriensis
GCCCTCGCCCTCCGGACCGGGCGGGCCCGGACCGTGCTGGCCTGGGCGGAGCGGTGGCGGGCGACCACCGGCGGCGCCGTGGGTCTCGGAGGCACCAAGGAGGGCCGGGTCCCTGCGGGTGCGGAGAGCGCTCAGGGCGTGCAGGGCGCGGGCGTGCCGGGCGTTCAGCGCCTCCGGGGCGTCCGGGGCGTGCAGGGTGATGGGGAGGCCGATCGCGGTGCCGTACCCGGTCCGGAGGAACTGCGTGCGGCGCTGGGCGGCGCCGCGCTGGTCGAGTTCGTCCGCCACGGTGACGAGCTGGCCGTCGTCGCGGTCACCCCCGACAGGGTCCTGCTGCGCCGTCTGGGCTCCCTCGCGGCCGCAGCCGAGGCCGTCGTCCGGCTCCGGTACGGCCTGCGCCGCAGGCACCTGCTCGACGGGGACGCACCCGGCCTGGCCGCGGAGGCGGCGGCGGTGGAGCGGCTGCTCCTCGGCCCGCTCCTCCCCCGCCTGGGCGACCGGCCGCTGGTGATCGTGCCCGCCGGACCGCTGCACACCCTGCCCTGGCCGGTTCTCCCGTCGAACGCGGACCGGCCGGTGACCGTCGCGCCGAGCGCCTCCGCCTGGCTGGCCGCGTCGCGTGCCGTACCCCAAGGCATGGGGGCGGGGACCGCGGCGGTGGCCGGACCGGGTCTGCGCTGCGCCGAGGCGGAGATCCGCATGGTGGCCGCCCGCCGTCCGGGCACCGAGCTGGTCCCCGCGACCCGGCGCGCGGTCCTGGCGTCGCTGGAGCGGGCCGGGGTGGCGCACCTGGCGGCCCACGGGACGTTCAGCCCGCGCAGTCCGCTGCTGTCCGGCATCGATCTCGACGACGGCCGGCTCATGGCCTACGACCTGCTCCGGATCCGCACGCCGCCGGAGCTGGTGGTGCTGTCGGCGTGCGACGCGGGGATGGCGCACGCCCCCGCCGACGGGACGCCGCTGGGGCTGGCGGGGGCGTTCCTGTCATCGGGCACGCGGTGCGTGGTGGCCGGCCTGGTGCCCGTGCGCGATGACGAGACCCTGGCGCTGATGACGGTCTTCCACGGCCTGCTGGCCGCCGGGCGCCGCCCGCGGCGGCGCTCGCCGCGGCGGCCGGGCGGACGGGGACGGCCGGGTTCGCCTGCTTCGGGTACGGGGATCAGCCGGTGGCGACCGGCCGGGAGGGGTCGGCCACCCAGTTGGACCAGGACCCGACGTAGAGGGAGGCCGGGATGCCCGCGACCTCCAGCGCCAGGACCTGGTGGGCGGCCGTCACGCCGGAACCGCAGTAGGTCCCCACCGCGATGCCGGGCACCGCCCCGAGGGTGTTGAACCTCTCCCGCAGGAAGTGCGGCCGGTGGAAGCGCCCGGACGGGTCGATGTTCTCCGTGGTGGGGGCGCTGACCGCCCCGGGGACGTGCCCGGCGACCGGGTCGACCGGCTCGACCTCCCCCCGGTAGCGCTCGGCGGCGCGGGCGTCCAGCAGGATCCCGTCGGCGGCCAGCTCCGCGGCC
>NZ_CDRNDK010000829.1:0-1505 GCF_977012225.1 Planomonospora algeriensis
GCCCGCTTCCTCCGCCGCCCGGCCGTGCAGCCGGGCGGCGAGCTCCGCCGGGCTCGGGACCGCCCGGCCGGGGGCGCGTCGGTGACGATGGTCGCGGTGCCGTACCGGATCCAGGTCCCCGCGGCGTTCCTCGCGTCGATCTCCACCTCGCCGCACGGGGTGACGGTGGTGACGACCTCGGCGGGCAGCGGGAGCAGCCCTTCCAGGACGACGTCGGTCAGCTCGGCCCGGCCGCAGACCTGCGAGGCCGCGGCCTGGGCGAGGGCGGCCACCGCGGCCAGCGGCAGCACCGGCAGGCCGTGGACCCGCCGGTGCGCGGGGTCCAGCCGCCAGGGGGCGTCGGCGAGGTCGTCGACGGTCGCGGTCCACACGTGCCGGCGGGGCTCTCGACGTGCGTGCCGAGCAGCGGGTGGGCACCCGGCGGGAGCGCGGTGCGCCGGACGGCGGAGACCCAGTGCCGCTCGTGCCGCCACGCGGGCAGCGGCAGGTCGGTGACCGCGCCGTACGGGGCCAGCTCCGCCGAGGGCAGCGCCACGGCCACGGCCGCCAGCTGGGCGGCGAACTCCTCGTCGTGTCCCCGGCGGAGCGAGTGCGTGACCACGCTGCCCGCCGGGAGGGTGTCGCGCAGCGCCGTGGCCAGGACGGGGTGCGGGCCGATCTCGGTGAAGACGGTGTGCCCGTCCTCGGCGGCGGCCCGGAGCGCGGCCATCAGCCGGACCGGGCGGCGGACCCCGGCGGCCCAGTAGGCGGGCTCGAAGACGGGGGCCTCCCGGGGGTCGTCCAGCACGGTCGAGTAGAAGGGGAGGCCGGGCTTTCCCCCCTCGATCCCGGAGAGCTCCGCGCGCAGCCTCGGCAGGAGCGGCTTGACCTGGGGCGAGTGCCCGGCGCCCTCCGCGGTCAGCAGCCGGGACAGCAGGCCGCGCCCCTCCACCTCGGCGGCGAAGGCCGCGACCCGGCCGGGATCCCCGGTGACGACGCACTGCCTCGGCGAGGAGTGGACGGCGACGTGCAGGTCGGCCGGGACCTCCTCGGCGGCCACCTCCAGCACGGCCATCGCGCCGCCGCCACCGAGGGTGCCGAGCAGCCGGGCCCGGCGGCAGACCACCCGGACCGCGTCCTGCGGCCCGATCCCGCCCGCGACCACGGCGGCGGCGATCTCGCCCATCGAGTGCCCGACCACGGCCGCGGGCCGTACGCCGTGGGAGTTCCACAGCCGGGCCAGCGCCACCTGCACCGCGAAGATCAGCGGCTGGGCGGTGGCCACTCCCCCGGGGTCGCGGCCCGCGGCGACGACCTCCCTCAGCGGAATGCCCGCCTCCTGGCGGAACAGGGGGTCCAGCTCGTCGATCACGCCGGCGAAGACGGGCTCCCGCGCGTACAGGCCCGCTCCCATCCCGGCCCACTGCGAGCCGTACCCGCCGAACACCCAGACGGGCCCCCGCCCGCCGGCCGCCGTACCCGTCGCGGTGTCCGGCGCGGGCCGTCCCTCGTGTACGGCCCGCAGC
>NZ_CDRNDK010000830.1:0-1494 GCF_977012225.1 Planomonospora algeriensis
CGCCGGGCCCGAGCGGCGCGCAGACCCCGTCCGCGCCGCCGCACACGGTCGGCGAACTGGCCGTCACCGGGATCGACGCGGACGAGGCGACGATCAGCGTCCGCGCGTCCACCACGGCCGGCGTCGTGCTGACGGTCCGGTTCGCCGAGGGCCCGGCCGAGGACCGGCTGGTGGAGGCCCCGGTGCGCGCCCTCATGCTCGGCGGCTCCACCGCTTACCTTCCTGCCGTCCGGCACGCCTTCACCGCCCCGCCCTGCGGCCGGACCGTGCTGTGGCGGGTCACGGCCGAGACCCGGCCCCAGGCTCCCGGCGGCGCGCGGAGCCGTACGGTGGCGGTCACCGGCGCGCCGTGCCCGGAGGCCGCCGGGCCGGGCGCGGGGCCGGCCCGAGGGCATGCCTGAGAACGTGCCCGAGGACGTGCCCGAGGACGTCTCCCAGGAGGCGTGGGAGGGCACGGCCGAGGACGCGGCGGCGGGCCCGCAGGGCGCTCCCTGAGGCGGTGCCCGGCGGGCCGGGGCCGGATCTCCACGGCCCGCGTCCACGCCTTGTGAGCCGACCAAGCGCGCGCTAGGTTGGTGATCGGCGGCGCGGACGCCCGTCGTCCCGGCGGGCCGGCCGCGAGGTCCGGCGC
Organism: Planomonospora algeriensis; assembly: GCF_977012225.1. NCBI lineage: Bacteria > Bacillati > Actinomycetota > Actinomycetes > Streptosporangiales > Streptosporangiaceae > Planomonospora > Planomonospora algeriensis. The sequence continues at coordinate 632 of NZ_CDRNDK010000830.1, forward strand.
ACAAGGCGGCACGAGCCCGGGAAGGGGCATGGGATGGGTCTGCTCGACGGCAAGGTCGCCCTGGTCACGGGGGGCGCACGGGGCATGGGGGAGGCGCACGTGCGGCTTTTCCTCGACGAGGGCGCGCGGGTCGTCTTCGGAGACGTGCTCGCCGACGAGGGCAAGGCGCTCGCCGAGGAGACCGGAGCGCTCTTCGTCCCCCAGGACGTGACGGACCCGGCCGACTGGGAGCGGGCGGTCGGCGCCGCCGTCGAGGCGTACGGCAGGCTCGACGTCCTGGTCAACAACGCCGGGATCCTCAGGTTCCGCCGGATCGCCGACATGACGCTCCAGGAGTACGAGCGGGTCATCGACGTGAACCTCAAGGGCACCTGGCTCGGCGTCAAGTCGGTGATCGAGCCGATGAAGGCCGCCGGCGGCGGCTCGATCGTGAACATCTCCTCGGTCGAGGGCTTCATCGGCGCCGAGGGGCTGTCCGCCTACTCCGCCTCGAAGTTCGGCGTGCGCGGCGTCACCAAGGCCGCCGCCCGCGAGTTGGCCCGCTTCGGGATCCGGGTCAACTCCGTCCACCCGGGGTCGATCGACACGCCCATGGTCAGGACGCCGGAGGTCGCCGCCGAGGTGGACGGCGAGGCGTTCTTCAAGTCCATGGTGATCAAGCGGTTCGCCCGGCCGGTCGAGGTCTCGCACATGGTGGCCTTCCTGGCCTCCGACCGGGCGAGCTACTGCACGGGCAGCGAGTTCACGGTGGACGGGGGCATGCTCACCGGCGCCGGCTACTGAGCCGCCCCGCCACCGAGCCGTCCCGCCGGGCTCGCCGTACGGGTGCGAGGACCCCGGCGGCCGCCCGCCGCGACGGCCCC
>NZ_CDRNDK010000831.1:0-1483 GCF_977012225.1 Planomonospora algeriensis
TGGCCGGCCTGGTCGCGCTGGTCCCGGCCCTGGTCAAGCTGCTCCCGCCGGGCACGCTGCGCGCCGGGCGCGGCCTGCCCACGGTGATCGTGCTGCGCGGGATCGCGGCCGGCACCGTCTTCGGCGGCGAGGTGTACCTGCCGCTCATGCTCACCCAGGAGCGCGGCCTCTCCCCGGCCATGGCCGGCACGGTGCTCACCGGCGGAGCGCTCGCCTGGTCGCTCGCCTCCTGGATCGTCGGGCGCAGGCCGTACGACCGGGTCCTGATCCTGCGGACCGGCCCGCTGCTGATCGCGGCGGGGCTGTTGATGATGGCCCTGACCGTCTTCCCGGACGTCCCGGTCGCCTTCGCCTTCGCCGGGGAGATCGTCATGGGCCTCGGGATCGGCAGCGTGTACCCCACCCTCTCGGTGCTCGTCCTGGAGCTGTCGGCGCCGGGGGAGGAGGGCGAGAACAGCGCCTCGATGGGCGTCGGGGAGTCGGCGTTCACGGTGATGACGGTCGCCGCGGTCGGCGCGATCGTCGCGGCCTTCGGCGCGGCGGGCCCCGTCTACCTGGCCTGTTTCACGCTGACCGCGCTGGCGGCGGTCACCGGCACGCTCGTCGCGGGCCGGGTCCGGACCTGACGGAGGCATGCCGGCGGCATGGCACCATGGGAAGAACGTGCCTCTTCCTCACGTTGGAGAGCAGGTCCCGCCTCCGGGCGGGATTCGCGTTCACGGCACGGGGAGACCAAGGGGAGTTCATGCCACGCGTATGCGAGCTGGAGGTGTACCGGCTGGTCCTGCCGTACGGCAGGCGACCGGAGAGCATCCTCGTCCGGCTCACCGACTACGGGGGCATGACCGGCTGGGGGGAGGTCGTCGACCCCGGCCCCGGGACCTGGCCGGTCCTGGTGGAGCGGCTGGCCGGGGAACTGGTCGGCGTCGACTGGGAGCACCCCGACGAGCTCGGCGAGATCCCCGGCGGCCCGGCCGCCGACATGGCCTGCTGGGACCTGTGGACCCGGATGCGCGGCGTCCCGCTGGCCCACGCCCTCGGCGGCAGCCGCACCTCGCTGACGGCCACCGTCAGGATCGGCGCCGAGCGCAACCTGGAGAGCCTGGTCGCCCGGGTCAACCGGCACGTCTGCGCCGGATACGCGCACATCACCATGGACGTCCACCCCGGCTGGGACATCGAGCCGCTGCGGGCCGTCCGCCAGGCCTACCCGGCCCTGGGCATCGGCCTGGACGCCCGCTCCGCCTACACCGACGTCGACGCCCTCGAGGCGCTGGACGCCTACGCGCCCTCCGTCATCGAGCGCCCGTTCACCAACCTGTCCGACCACGCCGACCTGCAGGAGCGCGTCGCCGCCCCGGTGCTGCTGGAGGTGTCGTCGGAGCGGGAGCTGGACGAGGCGATCGCCGCGGGCGCGGGCCGCGCGCTGCTGCTCCGTCCCGCAGCGCTGGGCTCCCTGCGGCGGGTGCGGCGGGTGCACGAC
>NZ_CDRNDK010000832.1:0-1480 GCF_977012225.1 Planomonospora algeriensis
ACGGCCAGCACCTCGCCGCCGGCCTCGCCCCGGGCCGCGCAGTGCAGCAGCGTGGCCGAGATGGGCGTGGTCCTGCCGCGGGCGTCGAACGTGACCGCGGCGGCCAGCCAGTCGGCCAGCCAGACCGCCCGCTCCACCCCGGCGGCCGTACCCAGGTGGCGCAGCGCCACCAGCAGCCCGGCGAGCATGTCGTCACCGCTCGGGGTGAGGCCGGGGCCCAGCCCGATGAGCTGCTCGGCGGCCGTGAGACTGCGCAGCAGCGAGGCCTCCGCGCAGCCGTCGGCCAGCAGCTCCGCGGCTCCGCCGCCCTCCAGCCCCGGACGCCTGGGGGAGGCGTCGCACAGCTCGGCCAGCAGGGGCAGCGAACGCGCCAGCCGTACCGGGTCGACCGGACCGAGCGGCGGAGCCGGGTCCCACCAGCGGCGGACCCGCAGGCTGAGCCGTCCGAGCTCGATCGAGCCGTCCCCCACCCAGGCCTCGCCGCCCACCGCGACGCGCGGCACGGGGTCGGCGACGACCATCGCGTTGGGCAGCCGGACGGCGTCCCCGGTGACCACCGCGATCACGTGCGGTTCGAGCTCGGTGCGCACCTCCAGGTAGATCCCGGCGGGAAACGCCGCCAGCACCCGCGCCGGACGGCGGGGCGACTCCAGCAGCGGCCGCAGCGCCGTGCTGGCCGCGCCGGTCGCGTACGTCCGCGCCGGGATCCGCCGCGCCCCCGGGCGCGTTCCAACGGTCATCGGACCTCCCCATCCATGAGCCCGACGCTAGAGCGGAGCCCGAGCACCCCGTACGGAGAAAGCTGCCAACAGTCCGCGCAAAGGTTGGCTCTTCCTGACAGACGGTCCTATCGGTCACAATCGCCTCATGGAGCCCCCTGTACGCCTGGCCAGCACCGGCACGATCATCCACGGCGTCTCGGTCGGGGAGGTCCTGGGCGTCTCGACGCTGGCCGGCGCCCGCCTGATCGCGGGCGCCGGAGGGCTGGACCGGGTCGTGCAGCGGCTCAACGTGATGGAGGTCCCGGACATCCTCGCCTGGGTCAAGCCCCACGAGCTGCTGCTCACCACCGGCTACCCGCTGCGCAACACCCCGCAGTCGCTCGACCGGCTGGTGGCCGACCTGGACGAGCGGGGCCTGGCCGCGCTCGCCATCAAGCTCGGCCGCTACCTGGACGAGCTGCCCGGTGAGATGGCCGAGCAGGCCGACCGGCTGGGCTTCCCGCTGATCCTGCTCCCCGACGACGTCGGCTTCGACGACATCCTCAACCAGGTCCTCACCGACATCCTCAACCGGCAGGCCGCGGTGCTGGCCCGCGCCGAGGAGGCGCACCGGGCGCTGGTGGCGGTCGTGCTGGCCGGGGGCGGGCTGCGCGAGGTGGCCGCCGAGGTGGCCGGACTGCTCGACGTGGCGGTGGCCGTGCTCGACGGCGCCGGCCAGGTGCTGGCGTCGGCGGGGCCGGCCGACTGCCCTGGCCGCG
>NZ_CDRNDK010000833.1:0-1476 GCF_977012225.1 Planomonospora algeriensis
GGCCGGGGCGGCGGAGGTACGGGAACGTTCCCTGCGGCTGCGCGCGGGCGCTCGGCGGCCGGTTCCGCGACGGCGGGAGCCGGGGCCGCGGGGGCGGCGGGCGCGGCGGCGCTCTCCGCCGTCACGCCCTGCTTCTCCTGAATGGCCGCGATCAGCTGGCTCTTGCGCATCCGCCCGGTCCCGCTGATGCCGAGGCCGGAGGCCATGGCCTGAAGCTCGGGCAGCACCATGGCGGACAGGCCGGTGCCGGAGCGACGACGCGGCGACTTCGCCGCGGCGCGGGTGGGGGTGTCGCCGGCCGCGGACTGTGCGCCGTTCGCGTCGGAGAGGAGTTCGGTGGTGTCGCTCACTAATGGGTCCTTCCCAGGGGTCGGGCGTGGCCATGATCAGCCAATCGTCCCGGTGGTGCGATCGATCCGGTGGGACAGACCGGGTCAGGTTGCACGTTGTGGTCCTGTCGCGATCCTGTTGCGATCCTGTTGCGATCCTCGACGGCCCGGGAGGGCCGTCGCCACTGTCGGAGAAGGGCACATCCACGCCCCCGCCATCGAGACCCGCCGACGGTGAGGCGCGGAGGACACCCCCCGGATTGCTACCGGCAACCAGATGTCGAGGTGATTCGAACGCGCATGTCCCCTAAAACGCCGCCTCTCCTTGCCCCGCTCGAATGTGGACCATTCGGAGGCGGCGGATTCGGGGAAGCCACTGCGGCGTTCACGCCTCGTGGAACGGGACGTGAGGCAACGATGTGTGGCTGACAAGCACGCACCCAGCACGGGGGCATCTGGTGCGGCTATCAGCCTAACATCACCAGCGCACACAGCTATTCCCTGAAGGCCGAAGAGGCATCAACGTGTCTCGGGAGAAACAACGCACGCACCGCGGGTTTCGACATCCAGTGGCCGGATGTGCCAGTCATTACCCACTTCTGGTGCGATCAAATCCTGCTTATCCCCCGTGGAAAACGCAAGGATCGTGGGACCGGCGCCCGAGACGACCGCGGGGATCCCGAGTGCGCGCAGGCGCGCCACCAGATCCGCCGTCCGCGGCATCGCCGGGGCCCGGTAGCCCTGGTGCAGCCGGTCCTCGGTCCCGGCCAGCAGCAGCTCCCGCTCCGGCCGCCCGGTCAGCGCCGCGACCAGCAGCGCGGCCCGCCCGGCGTTCGCCGACGCGTCGGCGTGCGGCACGTTCGCGGGCAGCAGTCCCCTGGCCGTCTCCGTGGCCAGGCGGTGCTCCGGGACGAGGACCACGGGCCGCACGTCGGCGTGCGGGAGCAGTTTCGCCATACGCGGAACGCCCGACGGCTCCGTCCACGCGACCGTGAGCCCGCCGGCCAGGCAGGGTCCCACGTTGTCGGGATGCCCCTCGATCTCGGTGGCGAGGGCGAACACGTCGTCGTCGGTGAACTGCGGCGGGCCCGGCGGCGCGGCCGGCGCCGTCCCGTCCGGACGCGGAGCGGCGGCGTACGGCGCGGCG
>NZ_CDRNDK010000834.1:0-1464 GCF_977012225.1 Planomonospora algeriensis
CCTTCGGACGGCGACCCGCACGCGCGCAAGCGCCCGGATGGGGCGTGACTGCCTGGCCGCGCTGCGCACCGCGCCCGAGGGCCGCCGCACGGCCGTCCCCGTGGTGGCGGGCGGGCACCACCACGGCCGGATCGTCGCGTGCGGCCCCGCCGGGCAGGTGGGCGACGGCGACATCGGCATTCTGGAGCGCGCCGCCACCGTCGCCGCCCTGGTCATCACCCGGCAGGAGGCGGTCAACGCCGTCGAGAGCAAGTACCGCGCCGACTTCCTGCGCGACGTGCTGACCGGCCGGGCGGGCGGCTCCGACCGGGTCGCCTCCCGGGCCAAGGCCTTCGGCTGGGACCTGCGGCGCCCGCTCACCGTGCTGGTGGCCGAACTCGACCCCGAGGGGGACGAGCGGCTCGTCCAGGACCGCCTGGTCGCCTGCTGGGTCGCCGCGCTGCGCCGCCACGACCCGCGCGGGGCGGTGGCCGGGTTCTCCCACGAGGTCGTCGCGGTCGTGGACGCCGCCGTGGACACCGTCCGCCTGGCCAGGGACGCCGCGGCCGCCTTCGCCGACGGGCCGCCCGCCACCTTCTCCACCGGCGCCAGCCGTACGGCCTCCGGAGCGGAGGCGCTCCCCGAGGCGTACGCCCAGGCGCTGAAGGCCACCCGGGTCGGCCGCCAGCTGCACGGTCCCGGCGCGGTCGCCCACTTCGACCAGCTCGGGGTCTACCGGCTGCTCTCGCTGGTCAGCGACACCGCCGAGCTGCACGCCTTCGTCCGCGAGACCCTCGGCCCGCTGGCCTCCGACGACGACCCCGACAACGCCGACCTGCGCCGGACCCTCCAGGTGCTGCTGGAGACCAACCTCAACGTCGCCGAGACGGCGCGGCGGCTGCACTTCCACTACAACACGCTGCGCTACCGGATCGGCAAGCTGGAGCGGCTGCTCGGCAACTTCACCGAGGACGCCCACCTGCGGCTCAACCTGACCCTGGCGCTGCACGTGCTGCGCATGCGCGGCATCTGACCGGCGTCCGGGCGGGGCGCAGGACTGTGCCGGTCCCGTGCCCGTCCCAGGCGGTGTCCGGGCGGTGTCCGGGCGGTGTCCGGGCGTCCGCTTCGAGGGCGGCCGCCGCGCCGTCCGCGGGCCCCTTCCGCCGCCCGGCCCTATGCTGTGGCCGTGAACGAGACCTTTGAGCTGGAGACCGACTACATCCCCCTGTGCGACCTGCTGAAGTACTGCGCCGTGACCGACACCGGCGGTCAGGCCAAGTACCTCATCTCCCTCGGGGATGTAATGGTCGACGGCGAGGTCGAGACCCGCAAGACCTGCAAGATCCGCGCGGGCCAGGTCGTCACCGGCGACGGCTTCGAGATCCGCGTCGTCGCCCCCGGATCCGCCTGAGCGGGCGCCCTCCGGGCCGTCCCGTGCCCGCGGGGCCGGGCTCCGCCGTACCGCGGGCGTCCGTGCCCGCGGGG
>NZ_CDRNDK010000835.1:0-1463 GCF_977012225.1 Planomonospora algeriensis
GGCCGCCGCGCGGCGGAACCGGCCCGGTGAGCGGGCCCGGTGAGGCGGTCGCGGGTTGGGGCCCGGTGGGTCGGCCTGGTGGGGCGGTCGCGGGTTCGGGCCCGGTGAGCCGGCTACGGGCGCGGGTCCGGGGAGGCGGGAGGACCCGCCAGGGGGTCGGTCCCGTCCCAGGTCCCCGTGCTGCCGTAGGGGGCGAACCGGGTGAACATCTCCTCCGAGTACCAGCCCTCGTCCCGGGTGCGCCCGATCACCCGGCGGTGCGCCCGGCCCCGGTGGGCGAAGTCGCGGACCGCGGCGGCGTCGCGCCACAGCGAGAACGTGGCCTGCCGCGCCAGCGGCCACTCCCCGACGCCGACCGAGGCCAGGCAGCCGTCCTGCTCCCGCAGCAGGGCGTCGACGGCGGGGACCGAGCGGTAGAACGCCACCAGCCGGGACGGCCGGATCGACGCCCTGGTCAGCACCGCGACCGGACCGGCGCCGACCGGGCCGCCCCCGAGCGGGCCGAACGGGTCGACCCCGCCCCAGCTCCCACGCGAGGCCAGCGGCGTGAGCCGTACCTGCCAGGACTCCGCGGCCTCGTCGCGCCAGTGGGCCGCCACCGGGGAGCGGGCGAGGAAGGCGTCCAGGTCCCGCTCGGCGCGCCAGACCGCGAACAGCGCCCAGCGGCGCAGATCCGCACCGAGACTCATGGACGCCCCCCGTCCGGACCCCAGCGACCGCCGGAACACCAGCCCGGGGGTGCGCGCCAGCACCGGGCGGTCGAACGCCATGTGCCGCATGGCCCCCAGATCCGCATACCTGACGAGGTGGAAAGAGGCGGTGCTCCCCATGCCCATGCCCGTGCTCGTGGCCGTCATCGGCGGCTACCTTCTCGGATCCGTGCCGGTCGCGGTGCTCGTCGCCCGCGCGCACGGCTTCGACCCGCGCGCGGTCGGCGACCGCAACCCGGGCTTCTGGAACATGAAGGAGCGGCTCGGCGGGCGGGCCGCCGCGCCGGTCTTCGCCGGGGACATGCTCAAGGGGACCCTCGCCGCGCTGCTCGCCCTCGGGGTGAGCGGCGGGCGCACGGCCGGGTTCGGCGCGGTCGCCGGGGGCAGCGCCGTCCCGGTGTACCTCGCCGTGGCGGCGGCGATGGCCGGGCACGCGTGGCCGGTGTTCGCCGGGTTCCGCGGCGGACGGTCGATCCTCACCTTCGCGGGCGGCTTCGCGGTCGTCTGCCCGCCCGCGTTCCTGCTGGGCCTCGCCGTGCTGGCCGTCGCGGCCCTGGCCGCCCGCTCCTTCGCGGTCGGGGCGCGGGCCGGGGTGTTCGCGCTCCCGCTGCTGCAGCTGCCGTTCGCACCGGTGGCGTACGTGGCCGGGACCGGCGCGCTGATGTGCCTCATCGGGCTGCGCTTCGGCCAGGCCGCGCGTGCCGCCCGGCGTCCGTCGTGACCTCCCGGGCGGTGCGTCCGTCCCCGTCCCCG
>NZ_CDRNDK010000836.1:0-1460 GCF_977012225.1 Planomonospora algeriensis
GGCCGGGTGGCGGCGCCGTACCCGGGCCGGGCGGATCGGGCGGTGCGGCTGCTCCGGCGCGGGGCGCCTGCGGAGCGGACCCCGCGCTGGTGGAGCGGATCCTGCGGTTCGCGGCGACCGAGATCGTGCCCCGGCTGGCGCGGACCACCGACGAGATCGGTGCGATCCTGCACGCGCTCGACGGCGGGTACGTGCCCGCCGGGCCGAGCGGGTCGCCGCTGCGCGGGCTGGTCAACGTGCTGCCGACCGGGCGCAACTTCTACTCGGTCGACCCCAAGGCGGTGCCGAGCCGGCTGGCCTGGGAGACCGGGCAGGCCATGGCGGACTCGCTGCTGGCCCGCTACCGGGAGGAGACCGGCGGCTGGCCCCGCTCGGTCGGGCTCTCGGTCTGGGGGACCAGCGCCATGCGCACCGCCGGGGACGACGTGGCCGAGGTGCTCGCGCTGCTCGGCGTCCGGCCCGTCTGGGACGAGGCGTCGCGCCGGGTCACCGGCCTGGAGCCGATCCCGCTGCCCGAGCTGGGCCGGCCCCGGGTGGACGTCACCGTCCGCATCAGCGGGTTCTTCCGGGACGCCTTCCCGCACGTCGTGGCCATGCTCGACGACGCCGTACGGCTGGTGGCGGCCCTGGACGAGCCGGAGGAGGACAACTACGTCCGGGCCCACGTGCTGGCCGACTCCGGCCGCGGCGACCGGGCGACGATGCGGATCTTCGGTTCCCGCCCGGGCGCCTACGGGGCGGGGCTGCTGCCGCTCATCGACAGCCGCAACTGGCGCGACGACGCCGACCTGGCCGAGGTCTACGCGGTCTGGGGCGGGTTCGCCTACGGCCGGGGCGTCGACGGCGTCCCGGCGCGCGAGGACATGGAGACGGCCTACCGGCGGATCGCGGTGGCGGCCAAGAACGTCGACACCCGCGAGCACGACATCGCCGACTCCGACGACTACTTCCAGTACCACGGAGGCATGGTCGCCACCGTCCGCGCCCTCACCGGCCGAGCCCCGGCCGCCTACATCGGCGACAGCACCCGCCCGGACGCGGTCCGCACCCGGACGCTGTCGGAGGAGACCTCCCGGATCTTCCGGGCCCGGGTGGTCAACCCGCGCTGGCTGGCCGCGATGCGCAGGCACGGCTACAAGGGCGCCTTCGAGCTGGCCGCCACCGTCGACTACCTGTTCGGCTACGACGCCACCACCGGGGTCGTCGCCGACTGGATGTACGACCGGCTCGCCGCGGCCTACGTGCTGGACCCGGAGAACCAGGCGTTCCTGGCGGAGTCCAACCCGTGGGCGCTGCACGGCATCGCCGAGCGGCTGCTGGAGGCCGCCGACCGGGGCATGTGGGAGCACCCGGACCCGGAGATCCTGGCCGGGGTGCAGGAGGTCTACCTCAAGGCGGAGGGCGACCTGGAGGGCCGGGGATAGCGCGCCCCCGCCGCGGGGCGGGAGCGGCCGGCGCCG
>NZ_CDRNDK010000837.1:0-1459 GCF_977012225.1 Planomonospora algeriensis
CGCGCGCCGAGGACGGCGGCGCCCCTCCGCGCGCCGGGGCCGTGCCCCCGCTCCCGGACCGCCCGGAGGATCCGCTTCAGCCCCCAGACCGCGAGCAGGATCAGGCCGGGCAGCACGACCGGGACCAGTCGCCGGGCGGCCCACGGGTGGTCGGGGGTGATCGCCGGGCGGTAGAGCGTGGTGACCGTGGTCCAGCCGATCACCGCCAGCGGGAGCAGCCACTCGCCCGCCGTCCCCCGCACCAGCCTGCGGGCCAGTACGGCGGCGGCCAGCGCGGCGAGCAGCACGGCCGGGACGCCGACGTACCAGGCCGCCCAGTGCAGCGAGTCCTCGTAGTAGAGCCGTGTGCCGTCGACGGCGAGCCCGTTCGCCGCCTGCGTCTTCTCGATGAACTCCGCGGTCGTCCGGTCCTCGGGGGTGACCGCCCGGCGGGTCACGGTCTGCAGCCAGGGCCGGACCGCGAAGGCCGCCATGACCGCCACCACCAGCCCGGCCGCGGCCTCCGGCAGCCACCGGACCCGCGCGGCCCGCCGGAGCGGGCCCGCCAGCCGGGGGGCGAGCGCGGCGACGGCCAGGGTGAGGAGCAGTACGGCGCCGCAGACGGTCAGCAGGGGCCGCCACGACGCCGCGAGGTAGTCGAGGTACGGCTCGGCCAGCAGGAAGGCCGCCGCGAAGCCCAGCCCCGTCCCGACGAGCAGCCCACCGAGCAGCGGCGGCCCCAGCCGCCCGTCCAGGCGGCCACCGCCCGTTCCCGGGGACTCATAATCCCCTGCTCCGCCGGAGTCCCCGGCCGCCCTCGCCCGGCGCAGGGCGATCAGCAGTCCCGCGTAGGCCAGCACCGGCAGCACGTCCCGCAGGCCGTCGATCCTGACCAGCACGGCCAGCCCGAAGACCAGCCCGGCCAGCGCGGCCCCGAGCCGGGAGCGCGCGTCCAGCAGCAGCGAGAGCCCGCCGAAGAGCAGGATCAGTGACGGGATCTCACTGAAGGTGGTCCGCGAGGTGTAGAGGATCGGCAGGCAGACCGCGAACGCCAGCGCGGCGAGCGGCGCCCACCGGGCCCCGGCCAGCCGGGCGGCGGTCCCGGCGAACACCAGCACCGCCAGCGCCCCCAGCACCGGCGGGGTCAGCAGGAGGCCGGGCAGCCCGCCCAGCCAGTGGCCGGCCGCGTAGACCATCGGCGGCCCCGGCATGAACTGCGGCACCACCGCGCCGCCGTGGTCGAAGAAGCCCACGCTGTCGAAGCGGAGCGCCGCGTCCGGCCCGCCGAAGGCCGCCTCGCCGTACGGGATCGGCAGCGAGCCGCGGGTGGCCAGCCAGACGGCGTACTGCGCGTAGGTGGCGGGGTCGCGGCGGACGACCAGCTGCTCGCTGTGCAGCAGCGCGTTGAGGACGCCCGAGCCCGCCGCGACCGCGAGCACCCCGGCCGCCTGCCACCGGGTCGCCCCTCGATCCCGGCCGG
>NZ_CDRNDK010000838.1:0-1453 GCF_977012225.1 Planomonospora algeriensis
CAGGTGAAGCACGTCGCGATCGACATGTGCACGATCTTCAAAGCGGCGGTGCGGGCTGCGTTGCCGCACGCGGTGCTAGTGGTCGACCACTTCCACTTGGTGCAGCTGGCCAATGCCGCTGCCGCCGTCACCGAGGTGCGCCGCCGGGTGACGGTGCAGGTCCGCGGCCAGCGGGGACGCAAGGGCAACCGGTAATGGGAGCTGCGTAACCGGTTGACCCGCTCGGCGGTCCGGATGCACGGCGAGCACCTGGATCCGATGGTCGACGATCTGATGGCGCTGCCGGCGCGGATCGGGACACCGATTCTGGCCGCGTGGAACGCCAAGGAGGATCTGCTGGATCTGTTGGCTCTGGCTCGTGTTCATCCGGACCGGCATGTCATCGCCGAGCAGTTGTTCCGCTTCTACGACCGGTGCGCCGTCTCGGGTCTGCCCGAGCTGGAGCGGCTGGCCACAACGGTGCAGACGTGGTGGCCGGAGATCTTGGCGTTCATCCGCACCGGGATCACCAACGCAGGTTCCGAGGGCACCAACCGGATGATCAAAACGGTCGGGCGGGACGCGTACGGCTTCCGCAATCCCGAGAACCAGCGGTTACGTACCCGCTGCGCGACCACCCGCAGGAGCCGCGGATGCCTCAACCCCGCTTAACTTCGAAGAGCCATCATGAGATGCCCTCCAAGGACAGCCTGAGCCTCACCGCGATTGAAGGGTCAGCGAGGAACGTTGCTTCTCCGTCGATGCAAAACAAGGAGGAAAAGAGTCGTCGCTTGGATTGCTCCGCATACCAGCAGAGGGATGCCATAGATTCGGCGCGGATCCCACTGATCGGTAAGGATGATAAATCCTGATACCACAGTAAGCATTGTCGCGAAGGCCGCCAACCATAAACTAAGAATGGAAGGTCGGTGTCGATACGTCGACCTCAGGAGCCATCCTACTATTCCGGCCTGCAGCACCCCCGCCCAGGCCATCATGAGATAATCCGAGACGGGGTACAGCCATGAGTCGGTCGGGATTCTAGCGAGGGAGAGAGGGAAGGAGAGCAGATACATGAGGAGATCCCCATACATTCGATCCCCGAGTCGACCATTTATCGTTAGCCAAGCCAGCAGTAGCGGAGAAGCCGCCAGGGAGATGGTCATGGCGATAACGATCGAATTGTAGACAGTTAAGATCTTCGAATTATTGAGCTTCATTGCACCCATTCGACATCTTTGAGTATTTTTAGAATATGCGGATAGTGATTCGACCCCGTCCGGAGCAAACCAGGCGATTCGCTCCGGACAAGACGCGATCATCTATATTGAATTATAGGTATTTATACCCCTGCGAGCGAACCGCTTTATAAAATACGTTGGCCCAAATCAGACATCTTTCTTTTTTGGACATCGTGGCCAAGGGCTGAAGGAGTTCTCACATCGTGAGACCGAGGGCGATGAGCGGGTTATTG
>NZ_CDRNDK010000839.1:0-1442 GCF_977012225.1 Planomonospora algeriensis
GGCCGTGGCGACCGTCGCCGCCGGGCTGACCCTCCGGGCGCTGGCCGGCGGCCCGCTCGGCGCGTACGGCGGTGACGCCCTGTACACCGTGCTCATCCACACGATCATCGTGTTCGCCCTGCCGCGCACCGCACCGCTCCGGGCCGCGGCCGGGGCGCTGGCCTTCAGCTGGGCGGTCGAGTTCGCCCAGCTCACTCCCGTCCCGGCCGCGCTCTCCGAGGCGAGCGCGGTGGCCCGGCTGGTGCTCGGCAGCACGTTCGGCGCGGCACCTGGCGGCCTACGCCGCCGGGGCCGCCCTCGCCGCGGCCGTCCACGCGCTCCTGCGCCGCGGGCCCGCCGCCGCTCCCCTGACGACCGGATAGCCTTCGCCCATGCCCGAAGGACACACCATCCACCGCCTGGCCGCCGAGCACCGGCGGGTCTTCGCCGGGCGGACGGTCCGCGCGGACAGCCCGCAGGGCAGGTTCGCCGCCGGGGCGCGGCAGATCGACGGGCGGGTGCTCCGGGAGGCCGACGCGCACGGCAAGCACCTGCTGCTCGGCTTCGACGACGACCGCTGGCTCCACGTGCACCTCGGCATCTACGGCAGGTTCACCTTCGGCGCGGTGCCCGTCCCCGCCCCCGCCGGCGCGGTACGGCTCCGCCTGACCGGCGCGGACGCCTACGCCGACCTGCGCGGCCCGAACACCTGCGAGCTGCTGGACCCCGTCGACGTCAAGGCGCTGCACGCCCGGCTCGGCCCCGACCCGCTGCGCCCCGACGCCGACCCCGACCTCGCCTGGCGGCGGATCTCCCGCAGCCGCACGTCCGTCGCGGCGCTGCTGATGGACCAGTCGGTGATCGCGGGGGTGGGCAACATCTACCGGGCCGAGGTGCTGTTCCGCCAGGGCATCGCCCCGGCCACGCCCGGCCGGGAGCTGACCCGCGAGCGCTGGGAGGCGGTCTGGGCCGACCTGGCGGTCCTGATGGCCGACGGGGTGCGTGCGGGCCTGATCGACACGGTCCGGCCGGAGCACACGCCCGAGGCGATGGGCCGCCCTCCCCGGGTCGACGACCACGGCGGCGAGGTCTACGTCTACCGGCGCTCGGGCATGCCCTGCCTGGTCTGCGAGACCGAGGTCCGCACCGAGTCGCTGGTCGGCCGCAACCTCTTCTACTGCCCCGCCTGCCAACCGGGCTGACCGGCCCCGCCGGGCGCGGTCTTCACCGGTGCCCGGTTCCGGCGGGGAGACCGGGTCGTCCCGGCCCCGCTCAGAGCAGCCGCAGGACCGCCTCGACCGACTCGCGCCGGGCGGGGAGGAGCGGGAGCCGTACCGACGGGGTGGGGATGAGGCCCCGCGCATGCAGCACGCCCTTGAGCACGGTGGGGTTGGGCTCGGCGAACACGGCCGCGGCCAGGGCGGACAGGCGGTGGCCGAGCGCGCGGCGCGGGCGGCGTCGCC
>NZ_CDRNDK010000840.1:0-1439 GCF_977012225.1 Planomonospora algeriensis
TCCCCGGGCCACCGGGCCCTCCCCGGTGGCCCGGAGCGGCGGGCCCCCCGGGCCACCGGGGTGCCCAGGTCGGAGACGGCTCCGGAGGCGGCCTCGGGCCGGAACGCGGGCGGGGTCACGGGAGACCGGCCGGTACCGGGAAGGGGGAGCCCGATCGTGGGACGGGCGACCATCATCGTCCGGTTGGCGTCGAACTCCTCGTCCGGCCCCGTACCGGTCCCGGGACCGCTCCCGGCACCGCTCCCCGTGCCGTCCCCGGCCCAGGCCCCCGCCCGGCCCTCGGAGCCGGGTCCGGCGGGGTGACGGGACGGGGAACCGGCCCCGCCCGCCGTGGGAGCGGGCGCCGCCGGAGGCCGAGACGCCTCGGGGGGCGCCGACGGCGCCAAGGGGGTGTCGGCCACCGCCCGGAGCATGGCGATCGCCTGGGAGGGCGTGAGCCGTACCGTGTGGTCCTTCTCCAGCAGTTGCTCCAGGACCGGGCGGAGCGGGCCCGCCTGGACCGGCGGGTCGACGTTCTCGGTCATCAGCGCGGCGAGCGTCTCGGCCATCGTGGACCGTTCGTAGGCCGGACGGCCCTCGACCGCGAAGTACAGCGTGGCCCCGAGCGACCAGAGGTCGGACTCGGGCCCGGTGTGCTCCCCGCGGGCCCGTTCGGGCGCGGTGTACCCCGGGGAACCGATCACCATGCCGGTCTGGGTGAGGCTCGTGTCCCCCTCGGCCTTGGCGATGCCGAAGTCGGTCAGGACCACCCGGCCGCTCTCGGTGATCAGCACGTTCCCGGGCTTCACGTCGCGGTGGAGCACGCCCTGGGCGTGGGCGGCGCGCAGCGCGTCCAGCAGGTCCACCCCGATCGCGGCCACGAGCCGGGGCGGGAGGGGGCCCTCCTCCTCGACCACCTGCTCCAGGGAGCGGGCCTGGACCAGCTCCATGATGATCCACGGGCTGCCGTCCTCGATGATCGCATCGTGGACGGTGGCGACTGAAGGGTGGCTGATGCGGGCGGCGGTACGACCCTCACGGATCATGCGCTCCCGCAGTTCGGCGCGCTGTGCCTCGCTGAGTCCGGGTTCCTGGCGGATCTCCTTGATCGCCACCTCGCGGCCCAGGGAACGGTCGTGGGCACGCCAAACGGTGCCCATCGTCCCCCGGCCGAGCGGGGTGATCAGCTCATAACGGCCAGCGAGCACGCGCGTCTGCTGTTCCGGCATGAGAAGAAGATAAGCGATTCCTCCTTGAGGAACGCTTTAGCCTCGCTTGCGGAGTTCCTTGGGCCAGAGGCTGCGGGGCAGCATCAGCCGGATGACCGGCGACATGAAGCGGACCAGGGGGCGCGGCGCGGGCCTCGGCGCCAGCGGCGGTTTGCGGTGGTTTCCCTCGGCGGGGCGCCGGTGTCCGCGGGGCGGCGGCACCGGGGTCGCGACGGCGGCGGAGGCGGAATG
>NZ_CDRNDK010000841.1:0-1436 GCF_977012225.1 Planomonospora algeriensis
GAGCGAGTCGCGCGCCCCACCGGTGGCGGGGGCGGCGGATCCGGCGGGCAGGGGGCGCAGCAGCAGGGCCGCCACGTCGGCGACCGGGGCGCCCGTCCGGTCGGTGATGCTGAGCGCCGCGCGGCCGGCCTCCCGCATCGAGAGCCGGACCCGGATCGAGGTGGCTCCCGTGGCGTGCAGCCGCACTCCGGTCCAGGCGAACGGCATCTGCGGCCCGTTCTGCGCGCCGGTCTCGTGGAACGCGATGGAGTGCAGCGCCGCGTCGAGGAGCGCGGGGTGCAGGCCGAACCCGCCGGCCTCGGCGCCTTCGGGCAGCGCGGCCTCGGCGAAGATCTCCTGGTCGCGCCGCCAGACGGCGTGCAGCCCCTGGAAGGCCGGGCCGTAGCCGAGACCGGCTCCGGCCAGCAGGTCGTACATGCCGGTCACGTCCACGGCCTGGGCGCCCTCGGGCGGCCAGGCGGCCGTGTCCTGCACCGGCCGGTGTGCGGCCCCGGTGGCCAGGACGCCGACGGCGTGGCAGGTCCAGGGGTCGTCGGACAGTCCGTGCGCGGGCCGCGCGTGGACGGCGAGCGTGCGCCGCCCTTCGTCGTCGGGCGCGCCGACGGCCAGCTGGAGCTGGACCGCTCCCTGCTCCGGCAGGGTGAGCGGCGCCTGGATGGTGAGCTCGTCGACGAGGTCGCAGCCGACCTCGTCCCCGGCGCGCAGCGCGAGCTCGGCGAAGGCGGTCCCCGGCAGGATCGCCTGGCCGTTGACCGCGTGGTCGGCCAGCCACGGGTGCGTCTTCAGCGAGATCCGGCCGGTCAGCAGGACGCCCTCCGCGTCGGCCAGGGACACGGCCGCGCCGAGCAGCGGGTGTCCCGCCGCGCCCAGGCCGGCGGCTCCGACGTCGCCGGCCTGGCCGGTGCGCTCCTCGAGCCAGAAGTGCCGGTGCTGGAAGGCGTAGGTGGGCAGGTCGACGGTGCCTGGGCGGGCCGGGGCGAGCATCCGCTCCCAGTCGACCTCCCCACCGCGCACCCACAGCTCGGCGGCGCTCGTCCACATCCGGCGCTGGCCGCCCTCGTTGCGCCGGAGCGTGCCGACGGCCGTGACCTCGTGACCGGCCGCGTCCGCCGTCTCCTGGACGGCCGTGGTCAGCACGGGGTGGGCGCTGCACTCCACGAACACGTCGTGCCCCTGCTCCATCAGCGCGCGCATCGACGGCTCCAGCCGGACCAGCCGGCGCAGGTTGGCGTACCAGTACCCGGCGTCGAGTTCGACGCCCTGGATCCAGTCGGCGGTCACGGTGGAGAAGAACGGGATGTGGCCGTCGCGCGGCGCGACCGGCGCCAGCGACCCCGCCAACTCCTCCTCGATCACCGCCACCTGCGCCGAATGCGACGCGTAATCCACCTCGATCCGCCGCGCCCGCACCCCCCGCCCCTCCCACCCCGCCAGCA
>NZ_CDRNDK010000842.1:0-1433 GCF_977012225.1 Planomonospora algeriensis
CGGTCGGGATGAGCGGAGGTGAGCGGGCGCGGGCGGGCGCGGTGCACGCCGGGATGAGGCGCGCGCCGGACGGTCCGCTCCGGGGGCGGTCCGCGTCAGGTGCGGGCGGTCTTGAGCCAGGTCTGGCGGCCGGAGACGGCGCGTCCCACCGCCCACCAGCCGGCGGCGAACCACTGGTAGCCGTAGAGCACGAACGCGTGCCCCAGCAGCAGGGAGCGCAGCAGGCCCAGCTCGCGATCGCGGCGCCAGTACACGTAGCCGTAGATCAGGCCGACGCCGAACGAGAGCGCGTACCAGGCGGCGAACATCGCGGGCGAGATCACGCTCTGCCCCGCCTGCAGCGAGGCCAGCGCCAGGGCCGCGCCGGAGGCCAGGAAGGCCAGCGGCAGCAGCGAGGTCAGCAGCAGGAACCAGGGGCTGAGCAGGTGGTAGACCAGGTCCGGCGCGGCGGCGAACGGCGCGCGGCGGATGACCAGCGGCAGCAGCTTTCCCGCCTGCAGGTGGCCCTGGAACCAGCGCGAGCGCTGCCGTACCAGCCGCTTGGGCGACAGGACCGCCTGCTGGTGCACGGCGGTGGTGTGGCAGAACCGGTTCTGCCAGCCGGTGGCCAGCATGCGCACGCCGAGGTCGAGGTCCTCGGTCAGGCAGTCGCTCCACGGGTCGGCGCCCAGCCGGGTGAGCGCGCTCAGCCGCATGAACTGGCCGTTGCCGCCGAGACCGACGCTGCCCAGGTGGCGGCGGCCGTTCTGGAAGACGTCGGTGTAGACGACGAACTCCATGTCCTGCAGCCGGGCCAGCAGGCCGGTGTGCCGGTTGTACATCCGCACGCCGACCTGGACCGCGCCGGTGCCGGGGTCGGCGAAGTACGGCGTGACCTCCTCCAGGGCGTCGGTGTCCAGGCGCCCGTCGGCGTCGAGCACGCACACGACCACCCGGTCGGGGTCGCGCCCGGCCAGCAGCCCGGAGTCCAGCAGGTGGGCCAGGCCCGCGTTGAGGGCCGCGCCCTTGCCGCGGCGGGCGTTCGGCAGCGTGCGCTGCAGCAGCCAGATCCGGCCGTCCTCGGCCGCGGCGTCGCGGACGATGTCGGCGGTGGCGTCGGAGGAGGCGTCGTCGACGACCAGCACCGCGAGGTCGCCGGGCAGGCCGCGCAGCCGCTGCAGGCTGGCGGCGAGCACCTTCTCCTCGTCCAGGCAGGCCATCAGGAAGACGTAGAACGGCGCGGGCTCGGCCGGCCGGGCGGGGCGGCGCACGCCCCGCGAGAGCACGAACATCACGCAGGTGTAGCCGAGGCCGAGCACGATGACCGCCGAGCTCAGCCAGAGCAGGGGGTTCATCGCAGCAGCTCCGCGACCTGGGCCCGGCCCTCGGCGCCGGTGTCGGCGCGGTGGGTGCCTCGGGCGCGGCGGTCGGCCCGCGGCAGGGCGCGCCGGCGG
>NZ_CDRNDK010000843.1:0-1424 GCF_977012225.1 Planomonospora algeriensis
CGCCCGCGGTGCCGCCCCGGACGCCCGCGGTGCCGCCCCGGACGGCCGCGGGACGGCCGGCGCTCACTCGACCGCGTCGATGAGGTCGGCGACCGACTCCACCACCTGGGACGGGCGGAACGGGTAGCGGTCGATCTGGTCCCGGGCCATCACCCCGGTGAGCACCAGGATGGTGTGGAGCCCGGCCTCCATGCCGGAGACGATGTCGGTGTCCATCCGGTCGCCGATCATCGCGGTCGTCTCGCTGTGCCCGTCGATGGCCCGCAGCGCGCTGCGCATCATCATCGGGTTCGGCTTGCCCACGAAGTACGGCTCGACGCCGGTCGCCTTGGTGATCATCGCCGCGACCGCGCCGCAGGCGGGCAGGGAGCCCTCGGTGGAGGGGCCGACCGGGTCGGGGTTGGTGGCGATGAAGCGGGCCCCGCCCTCGATCAGCCGGATCGCCCGCGTTATCTGGGTGAAACTGTAGGTGCGGGTCTCGCCCAGGACCACGTAGTCCGGGTCGAGATCGGTCAGGACGTAGCCGATCTCGTGCAGGGCGGTGGTCAGTCCCGCCTCGCCGACCACGTAGGCGGAGCCGCCGGGCCGCTGGTCGGCCAGGAACTGCGCGGTGGCCAGCGCCGAGGTCCAGATGGACTCCGCCGGGATCTCCAGGCCCGCCGCGCGCAGCCGTACGGCCAGGTCGCGCGGGGTGTAGATGGAGTTGTTGGTGAGCACCATGAACCGCCGCCCCGTCTCACGCAGGCGGCGGATGAACTCGTCGGCGCCCGGCACCGGGTGCCCCTCGTGGACGAGCACCCCGTCCATGTCCGACAGCCAGCACTCGATCGGCTTGCGCACGTCCGCCATGATCCGACATCCCCCGCTTTTCAGTCCTATATACGGTCTCGTCTGGAGACAACCAGGATGACAGGTTCGCTCCCGCCGCCGTACCGCGCCCGGCCCGGGGTGGGACCGCCGCGACGCCCCGGTCCGCCGGGTCCGCCGCGTCCCCGCGGGCCCGGCGGATGGGCGAGACTTGCGGGGTGGACGAGACTCCCCTGGCGAGTGACGAACTGCTCGGTGAACTGGGCCGGATCGGCGCCCGGTACGGCGACGCGCCCCCCGTGGTGCTGCCCACCCGCCCGGACGTGGTCATCGTGCGGGCCGGGTCGGTGGTGGTCAAGGCGCACGCCCCCGGGGCCGACCGGGAGCCGCTGGCGGCGCGGATGCGGGCCGTCGCCGGTCCCGAGCTGCGCGGGATCCTGCTGGAACCGGTGACGGGTGAGGTCATGGCCGCCGGGGACCGGCTGGTCACCGTCTGGCCGGCCGGGACCCCGGTGGATCCCGAGGACCCCGACGCCGCCCCCTGGGAGGCGGGGGCGCGGCTGCTGGCCGGGCTGCACGCCGTACCGGCCGGGGTGCTGCCGCCGCTGCCTGCTGGA
>NZ_CDRNDK010000844.1:0-1418 GCF_977012225.1 Planomonospora algeriensis
AGAGGGAGTTTTGTTAGCTTTTGTTCCTGTTCATCGTGAATAGGCCGGGTTCCGGTTCGGTGAGGATGTCGCGGCCGACCAGGCGTTTGAGCTTGGCGCGCATGCCCTCGACATGACGTGGCTGATCTCCGACGTCCAGGGCGCGGCACAGGTCCTTGGCCCGCAGGCCGCCTTCAGCGTGCGCCAAGACGGCCAGAATCTCCTGGTAGGCGGGCGGAAGAGGTTCACCTGAGCCGCCTGCGCCGGGCCGGTCCTGCTCGTCCTGCCGCCCGGCGATCTCCAGCAGCGTCTGCCGGGTGAGCCGCAGACGGGACACCACCTGCTCGGCCTCTTCCAGCCGAGCCGACAACTCGGCGATCGCGGCGCGCAGCCGATCGGCTTCGGCATGAGCGTCCTGTTCGCGTTCGTCCAGGTGCCGCAGCAGTTCATCGGGCACCATCGGTGCGGCGCCGGAACGCGGTGGCCTCACGCCGCCAGGCCCAAGCGCGCAGCCGGCCGCCACGACGGGGTCGCGGTGCCGGTCAGCCGACGGGTCATATTGTCGGTCATCGACCAGTAGAGCATCGATTCGGCGCTGACGGTCAGCCGCTCGTAGTCCCGTACCAGGCGGCGGTGCAGCATCAGGCTGCCGTAGACCTGCTCGACCACCCACCGCTTGGGCAGCGGCGCGAACCCCCTGGTCTGCGGGTCGCGGTGCACGCTCTCCACCGTGATGCCCAGAGCGGCTCCGTGCGCGGTGACCGCGTTCTTGAACCCCGCGTCCACCCACGCCTTGGTGACGGCGGGGTTGTCGATCGCGACCTTGTCCAGCAGGGCGACGCCGATCGCGTTGTCGTGCACGCTCGCGGCGGCCACCACCACCGCGATCACCAGCCCGGTCACGTCGACGGCGATGCCCCGCTTGCGGCCCCGGCTCTTCTTGCCCGCGTCCAGCCCGGTCGTGGCGGCCGGCGCGCTGACCGAGGCGTGCACGGTCTGGGTGTCCAAGACCACCGCGGTGGGGTCCTCGCGCCGTCCGGCCTTCTCCCGGACCTGGCAGCGCAGCAGGTCATGGATGGTCTGGTCGGTGCCGTCATCGCGCCAGGCGGCGAAGTAGTAGTACACCGCGGTGTGCGGCGGCAGGTCATGTGGAAGGTATCGCCACTGGCAGCCGGTCCGGGCCTGGTAGAGGATCGCGTTGACGATCTCCCGCATCGCGTAACGCCCCCGATGCCCGCTGACCGAGGGGTGCCGGGCCTTCCACGCCGTGATGACCGGCTCGATCAGCGCCCAACGCTCGTCGGACAGATCGCTGGGGTACGGCTTACGCTCGCCCATACCGCCAGTCCACCGGGTCCACGCCGAGCGTCAACCTCCATCACGGGACCCTCACCTCCAAGGGAACCCAGATGAGGACAATCCCTCACAAAACTCCCTCT
>NZ_CDRNDK010000845.1:0-1411 GCF_977012225.1 Planomonospora algeriensis
AGTTCCTGCGCGACATGCGCTGCCCGCTGGGCCAGGGCTACCTGTTCAGCAAGCCGGTGCCGGCGGCCACGCTGGACCGGTTCCTGGCCGGCGGCGGCGCCGGGACCGACGCCGGGAGCGCCGAGAGCGTCGGGAACGCGGCCGGGGGCTCCGCGGACCCGATCGGCGGCGGGCGCCTGGCCGGCTGACCGCCCGCCGTACGGCACCCGCCGTACGGCGAGCATAAGACGATCCCCGCGAGGGGCTCAGATCACCCGCGCGCCTACCGATGGAGGGGAGGGCCTCCTCTCGGAACGGCCCCTCCCCGGCACCCGCAGCTCCATCCGCCCACCGTCGCACGCCAGGAGAAGACGATGCAGCCAGACGCCTCCTCTCCGAGGCCCGTCACGGGTCACCGGCGGGGACGGGGCTCCCTCCGTCCCCCCCTCTGGCTGCTGTTCCTGCTGTCCGGCTGCCTGATGACCGCGGTCGTGGCCGTCACGCCGGGCCAGGCCGGCGAGCTGCTGTGGGAGGTCGTCCCGATCGCCGCGGTCGCCGCGATGGCCGCCGGGATCCGGCGGCACCGCCCGCCCGCGGCCCCGGCCTGGTGGCTGATGACGGCCGGGATGGCGGTCTGGGCCGCGGCCGACCTGCTGTGGACCGGCTGGTACCTGGCGGCCGGCTCGATCCCCCACTGGGTCAACCTGCTCTACGTGCCGATGTACCCGCTGGTCGCGCTCGGCCTGGGCCGGCTGCAGCGCGACCCGGACCGCTCCGGGAACCGCGGGGTGACGCTGGACGCGGTGGTCATCGTGATGGGCGCCGCGTTCCTGTACTGGACGCTGATCTTCAACCCGTACCTCGGCGTCGAGAGCATGCGCGACGCCGACCACCTGACGGCCCTGCTCTACCTGGGCCTGGACATGGTCGTCGTCTTCATGGGGGCCCGGCTCTGGTTCCGCTACGGCAACCAGAGCACCTCCTACGTGCTGCTGGGGGCGGGGTTCACCGCCCTGCTCGTCGCCGACGCGGTCTACACCATGGCGTTCGTGGGCGACGGGAACCCCGGAGCCCCGGTCCTGGGCGGCTCCGGCGCCGAGAGCGCTGGGAGCACGGCCTGGCTGCTCTCGTTCGTCCTCATGGGCACGGCCGCGTTGCACCCGTCGATGACCGGCGCCCGGGACGCCCTGCCCAGCAACGCCCTCACCGTCATGCGGGGCGGCGTCTTCCTGGGCATCGCCTGCTCGGGACCGGTCTCCTTCCTGCTCAGCCTCGGACCCGGCCCGGTGACGTTGACCCGCGCCGACCTCGCCGTCCCGCTGACACTGCTGACCGGGCTGTCCGGGTTCCTGATCATCCGGCTGGTCATGGGCACCAGCGCGGCGCAGCGGCGCGCGCTGCTGCTGGACGAGCAGGCCGCGGAGCTGTCGCG
>NZ_CDRNDK010000846.1:0-1408 GCF_977012225.1 Planomonospora algeriensis
TTGCCCTTCGTGAGGCTGCGCAAGCGGCTTAGCGAGAAGCCGCTCCCTTCAGGGAACGGAGGAGTCACGTTCTCGTCCTCTTCTCCACAGTGGACATAAATAGCCGTTTATTCTATATGTCCGCTTTTTCGGAGAGGATGTGCCGGACGCCGGCCCGCCTGAGCGGCGCGCTCAACCGGTGGACAGGATCAGGCCGCTGGTCGGGACTCCCGTCCCGGCGGTGACGAGGACGTTGCGGACGTCGGCCACCGGGTTCGCGGAGTCGCCGCGGATCTGGCGGACGGCCTCGGCGATGCCGTTCATGCCGTGGATGTACGCCTCACCGAGTTGTCCCCCGTGCGGGTTGACCGGGAGGCGGCCGTCGATCTCGATGCCGCCGCCCGCCACGTAGTCGCGCGCCTCGCCCCGGCCGCAGAAGCCGAGCTCCTCCAGCTGGACGAGGACGAACGGGGTGAAGTGGTCGTAGAGGATGGCGGTTTGCACGTCCTGCGGTCCCAGGCCCGCCTGGGACCAGAGCCTGCGGCCGACCACCCCCATCTCCGGCAGGCCGGTCATGTCGTCGCGGTAGTAGCTGGTCATCATCATCTGCCCGGCGCCGGAGCCCTGGGCCGCGGCCCGGATCACCGCGGGCGGGCGGCGCAGGTCGCGGGCGCGCTCGGCCGAGGTGACGACCACGGCCACCGCGCCGTCGCTCTCCTGGCAGCAGTCGAGCAGGTGGAGCGGCTCGACCACCCACCGGGAGGCCTGGTGCTCGGCCAGGGTGATCGGACGGCCGTGGAACCAGGCCGCCGGGTTGACGGCCGCGTGGCGGCGCATGGCCACGGCCACCCGTCCGAAGTCCTCGGAGGTCGCGCCGTAGACGTGCAGGTACCTGCGGGCGAACATGGCGACCCAGGCCGCCGGGGTGACGAGCCCGTACGGCGCATGCCAGCTCATCTCCATGCCCTGGGAGGTCGGCTGCCCGCCGAGCCCGGCGTCCGGCCTGCCGAACCGGCGGCCGGAGCGCTCGTTGAAGGCGCGGTAGCAGACCACGGTCCCGGCGACCCCGGTGGCCACCGCCATGGCGGCGTGCAGCACGGTGCCGCAGGCCGCGCCGCCCCCGTAGTCCACCCGGGAGAAGAACGACAGCTCGCCGATGCCCGTCTCCCGGGCCACGGCGATCTCCTGGTTGGCGTCCTGGGCGAAGGTGACCAGCCCGTCCACCTCGGAGGGGGCCAGGCCGGCGTCGTCCAGCGCCGCGAACACGGCCTCGGCCGCCAGCCGGAGCTCGGATCTGCCTGACCTCTTGGAGAACTCGGTCGCGCCGATGCCGGCGATCGCCGTACGGCCGGAGAGGGAGGGCACGTGCTGACCTCACGGGGTGCGCGGGGCGGACGGGGACGGGGTGCGGACGGGGACGGGAACGGGG
>NZ_CDRNDK010000847.1:0-1408 GCF_977012225.1 Planomonospora algeriensis
CTGCCTGTCGCTGGCCGTGGTCGACCGCACCTGGCGGCTGTCGCGCCGTACGGCCCTGTGGCTGGCGGTCGAGCCCGCGATCGTCCTCGCCGCCATCCTGACCGACCCCTGGCACCACTGGTTCATCGCCTCTCCGGACCTCACCGACCTGCGGAGCAACAACGCGACCGGCGTCGGCCCGCTGTTCTGGGCGCACACCGCCTACAGCTACGCCCTGCTCACCGGTGGCATCGTCCGCCTGCTCATGGCCTGGCGGCGCGGCTCACGCTTCCAGCGCGGTCTGTACGGCTTCACCCTGCTGGGCACCGTCCCGCCCCTCCTGCTCAACGCCGTCAGCACGCTCGGCGCCCTCCGCGTCGACTACCTGACCCCGGTCGGGTTCTGCGTCACCACGGTCGTGGTCTACTGGTCGCTGATGCGCCGCTCCCTGCACGAGCTCATCGCCGTGGAGCGCACCCACGTCTTCGACATGATCAGCGACATGGTCCTGGCCATCGACCTCTCCGGCCGCATCCTCGACCTCAACCCGGCCGCCGACCGCCTGCTCCGGCAGGTCAGCCCCCACCTGCCCGCCCGCCTCACCGGCACCTCCGCGGTCGAGGCCTTCGGCCCGGTGCCGATCGGCGACGGCCTGGAGATCGACCACGCCGTGGTGGATGCGGGGGGGCGGCGGGTGGATTTGAACGTGCGGGTCAGTGCGTTGCTGGATGCGCGGGGGGAGCGGGTGGGGTGGGCGTTCGTGGGGCGGGATGTGACGGCGTTGAACGTGCAGCGGCGGGCGTTGGTGGAGGCGAATGCGCGTCTGCAGGAGCAGGTGGCGATGATCGAGGCGTTGCGGGCGGATCTGGCCGAGCAGGCGGTGCGGGATGCGTTGACGGGGTTGCACAACCGGCGGTTCCTGATGGAGGCGCTGGGGCGGGAGATGCGGTCGGCGGTGGGGTCGGGGGAGTCGTTGAGTGTGGCGTTGCTGGACATCGATCATTTCAAGCAGATCAATGATCGTTATGGTCATGGTGCGGGTGATCAGGTGTTGATGCGGTTCGCGAAGCTGGTGGGGGGGCGGGTGCGGGTCGATGACGTGGTGGCGCGGTATGGGGGGGAGGAGTTCGTGATCGTGTTTCCGGGGGCGTCGGGGGAGCAGGCGCTGGAGCGGGTGGAGGCGATCCGGGTGTGGGTGGCGGCGGGTCGGGTGCCGGCGGGGGGTCATACGTTGTCGGTGTCGTTCAGTGCGGGGGTGGCGGCGTTGTCGGGGGGGATGGATGCGGGGGAGTTGCTGCATGCGGCGGATGAGGCGTTGTACGCGGCCAAGCGGGCGGGTCGTAATCGGGTGATGCTGGCTCCGGTGGCCGTGCCCGCCACCGCCACCGCCACCGCCACCGGGACCGGGACCGAGCCCGCGGGGGCCGTC
>NZ_CDRNDK010000848.1:0-1404 GCF_977012225.1 Planomonospora algeriensis
CGCACCTCCGACCCCGCACCTCCGACCCCCGCACCTCCGGGCCCCACGCCTCCGGGCCCGACTCCTCCGGGCTCACCGCCGGGGCGCCGGTCGGCGCCTCCTAGGCATCCGGCGCGGAACCGGTCGGCGTTCCTCAGGCGGTCCTCAGGCGCGCGGCGCAGAACCGCCGGACAGCATGCCCGCGAGCAGCTCCCGCACGCCGCGGCGGAGGTCGCCGAGGGTGGGCTCGGCCCCGGCCCCGACGATGGCGTCGAACATCACGCCCTCCCCGAAGACGACCAGCTGGCGGCCGTGCCGTACCGGATCGGGGGAGCCCGCGGCGGCGAGCAGGGCGACGGCCGGTTCCCGGAATCGGCCCCCCGCCCGGTCGTAGATCGCGCGGAGCTCGGGGCGGCGGGTCGCCTCCAGGGCCAGCTCGTAGCGGGCCACCGTACGGCGGCGGTCGACGGTGAGCTGCGCCCACAGCACCCGGGCCGTCATCTCGGCGAGCGCGTCCAGGGTGTCCCGGCCGCTCCCTGGCTCTCCACCGCCCCCGCCCGGCAGGCCCCCCCCGATCCCCCGGACCACCGGACCCAGGCTCTGCACCCTCCCCGCCCGACAGTCCTCCCCGATGCCCCGGACCACCGGACCCGGCCGACAGGCCCGGGCCTCCTGGAACCGGCGGCTCGCCCACGGCCCCCGCCATGAACGACGAGAAGAGCTCCACCTCCAGCTCGGTGAGCCTGGCGAGGGCCAGCTCCAGCAGGGCCGAGCGGGTGCGCGCCAGGTTGGACGTGGAACCGGGCGGCAGGCCGGCCGCCTCGTCGACCGCCCGGTGGGTCAGCCCGCGCATCCCGCGCTCGGCCAGCAGGGTGATGGCGGTCTCCGCGACCAGTTCAGCGCGTTGGGACTTCACCTACGGGATACTACATTTGTAGTTGGACTACAGGGGTAGTACTGTTCACTACATCCGTAGTGAAGGAGATGGGCATGGCGCGCGCAGTGGTGGTCGGAGCGGGAATCGGCGGGCTGACCGCGGCGGTGGCGCTCCAGCGGCAGGGCTGGGACGTCACGGTGCTGGAGCGGGCGGCGTCCCTGGAGCCGGTCGGCTCCGGGCTGGCCGTCGCGGCCAACGCGCTGAGGGCGCTGGACACGATCGGCGTCGGCGACGAGATCCGCGGGCTCTCCGCCGTCCAGGGCGACGGCGGAGTGCGCAGCGCGGACGGTCGCTGGCTGGTGAGGACCAGCGCGGAGGCGGTGACCGCGCAGTACGGCGACTCGGTGGTCCTGCTGCGCCGCGCGCAGCTGGTCGACGCGCTCGTCGCCCGGCTGGCACCCGGCACCGTACGGCTGGACACCACGGTCACCGGCGCGGACCCGGAGACCGGCGCGGTGACCGCCGTCACGGCCGGGACGGCGGCTCCG
>NZ_CDRNDK010000849.1:0-1396 GCF_977012225.1 Planomonospora algeriensis
GACCCTCACCTCCAAGGGAACCCAGATGAGGACAATCCCTCACAAAACTCCCTCTTAGACCTCCGGAAGCTGGAGGTGAGCCCGTCTGCGGGCCGTGCTTCTCCGCTGAACGGCCTCCGCTGCCGATGGGCTGCGCCGTCTGTGGGCACCCGCCGTACGACCACGGATGCCTGCACGTCGAGGCGCACGACTACCGGGTGCCCTCCGCAGGGCAGGCGGCCGCCCGCTGGGAGCTGATCCGGGCCGCCCGGCTGGACGAGCTGAGGATGCCGCGCGGGACTGGGTCCGCCCGGCCGAGTGCCTCCCGGCGCCTGCCTCACAGCCCACCGAGCAAGAGCCCGTTCCCGCCGGGCGGCCCATCGAGCGGCAGCGCGTCCCCACCGGTCAGCCGGCCGTGCGGACGCCGGCCGTACCCGCGCCCCGTACGGCCGAGCCCAGGTCCGGTACGAACCTTCCCGCCGTGGGATCGTCCTGGCCGATGGCGCCCGCCGAGGCGTGTCGTACGGCGGAGCGGCCGGTGGAAACCCGGGAGACCCGTGCCCTGCGGCTGTCGCTCGCCCGGGAACCGCTCGCGCTGCGGCGGGCCCGCGCGGTGGCCGCCCGTGAACGGCCGCCGCGTCCGACGGCCGCCATCGGCCACGTGGTTCCCGGCGGGCCGTCACCCGGGACGGCGGGCCCGGTGAGTCCCGGCGAACTCGCCGTGCACCACACGGCGGCCCGGTCACCGTACCCACCCGGCTCCACCCGGTGGCGGCCGTCCACACCTGTGGAGAGGGCCGCGTGACGGGAGGCTCCATCCGCATGACCTTCGACGAGGAGCAGGCGGCGCTCACCAGGTACCTCCGGCGCGCCTGGCCCGGCTGGACGATCTGGCGGAGTGGCGGCGTCTGGTACGCCACCGGATCGTGCGCGGTTCCGGACTGCCGGTGCGGGCGGACGCTGCACGCCCGGGGCATGGTCCGGTTGTGCGAGCGGCTGGCCGAGGAGGAACAGGCGCGTAAGGGAAGGACGGCATTGTGACCGGTCGGTCTCCCCTGGGGCCGGGTCCTCGGTCCCGTATGACCTGCCGCCGACCTGCCGCCCCTGACCGGCGTCGTTTCCGGGGCTGCGGAGCGGATCGCGGATCGGCGTCCATGCCGACGGGAGCGTTATATGCTGTCCTGGCGGTGTGCGATGAACACGGATTCGCCGTTCACGGTGTTTCCTCAGGTCACGTCACCCGCAGAGGGGCCTTAGCTCAGTTGGCAGAGCGCCTGCTTTGCAAGCAGGATGTCAGGAGTTCGAATCTCCTAGGCTCCACCATGGGCTGTTCTTGAGATGGCCTGATCATGTGTCACGAGCGCTCGTCTGATCATGAGAATCGGGCGGGCTCTCTTCGTTTCCGGGCTTGTGGCCG
>NZ_CDRNDK010000850.1:0-1394 GCF_977012225.1 Planomonospora algeriensis
CTTCGACTGGAAGAGGGGCGACAGCCTGTACGGCATCGACCACGTCGGCCTGGTCGAGAAGGACAACGGCGACGGCACCGTCACCACCATCGAGGGCAACACCGGCAACGGCAAGGTCGAGCGGCGCGTCCGCCCCAAGGCCGAGGTCGTCGGCTACGGCTACCCGCAGTACGCCGTCTGACCGGCCCGGCCGGCCGGTCCCGCTGACCGGCCTGGTTGACCGGTCTGGCTGACCGGTCCTGCTCGCCGCCCCCGCCGGGCTGAGCCCGCACACCGCCGCCCGGCCGGTGTCCTCGTCCCCCCCGGGCGGCGCCCGAAGGCGGCCGTCCGGGGGGCGGGGACGCGGGGATGCTCAGCCCCGGCCGTCGCCGGAGGCGTCCGGGTCCTCGATGCGGGCGAGGAGCAGGGTTCCGAGGTCGGCGATCGACCGGCGCTGCAGCAGGACCGCGACCGGCAGGCTCACCTCCAGGTCGAGGGCGACCCGGTTGCGCAGCTGGACCGCCATCAGGGAGTCGAAGCCCAGCCGGTGCAGGCGCTGGGCCCCGTCGACCTTCTCCCTGGGGAGCTGGACGACCGCGGCGACCTGCCCGCACAGGTAATCGACGACGAGCCGGCCGGCCTCCTGCGGGGCGGCCCCGGCGAGAGCCTCCCGGGTGAGGGCGGGTTCGGTGGCCGCGTCCGCCGCGCCCTCCTGCGAGAGCTCCCGCAGGAGGGAGGCCGAGCGCAGGGCGGGGAAGTAGTGCGTCCACCTGGCGGGGTCGAAGGACATGACCCCCGCCTGGACCGGCGGATCGGCGAGCAGCCGTCCGAGGATCGCCAGCGCGTCCTCGGGGGCGAACCCGTCGAAGCCGCGCTCGGCCAGGCGCAGGTCCTTGTCCGCCTTGGCGACCTGCCCGGTGGCGGCCCACTGGCCCCAGTTGACGCTGAGGGCCGGCAGCCCCTGCGCCCGCCGGTGCTGCGCGAGGCCGTCGAGGTAGGCGTTGGCCGTGGAGTAGTTGCCCTGGCCCGGCGAGCCGATCAGCGAGGCCGCCGAGGAGTAGAGCAGGAAGAAGTCCAGCGGCAGGTCGCGGGTGAGCTCGTGCAGGTGCCGTGAGCCGGCGACCTTCGGCGGCATCGGCGTGAAGAACCTGGCCCGGTCGAGCTGGGCCAGCGTCCCGTCGTCGAGGACGACCGCGGAGTTGACCACCCCGCGCAGCGGCGGCATCCGCCGGGCCGCCTCGTCCAGCAGCCCGGCCAGGTCCTCGCGGCGGGTGATGTCGGCCGCGGCCTCGAACACCTCCACCCCGGCGCCGGTCAGTGCGGCGATCCGGTCGCGCGCCTCGGCGGGGCGCCGTTCCGGCCCACCAGGACGAGGTGGCGGGCGCGTGCACGGCGAGCCACTCGGCGGTGAGCAG
>NZ_CDRNDK010000851.1:0-1377 GCF_977012225.1 Planomonospora algeriensis
CGCCCGGCGCGCGGCCGGTCCCGTGTCCGCCTTCGGCACGCCGTCGGCCACCAGGGACCGCGGCGGCCGTCGCGTTCGAACCATCGCACCGAGCGACCATGCAACAACTGCACATTTGGGTGATTCGTGAATGATGCGCCAGCGCGTCACGTTCACGAAGTGGACATATGGCCACTATGCGCAATGTCATTCGGGCAATCACCACCGTCCTATCGCTCACCGTGATGACCGCTTCTCCCCCGGCCGCCGCGGCTCCGGCTCCCCGGTCGTTCCGGAGCCCCGCCCCGGCCGCCGTCGCGCCGCCGTCGACCGGGACGCGCACCGCGCCCGCGCCGGCGGGCACCCGGGCGATGTGGCTGTGGAACTCCGCCACCGCGGTCCCGGCCGACGTGCTGGCCTGGGCCCGCGACCAGGACGTGAAGGAGATCTTCGCCTACGCCCCCGCCACCCTGCCCGCCGATTCCGCCCGGCTGAACCGGATGCGCGAGCTCAAGCGCGGCGCCGACGCCGCCGGCATCCGCCTGACCGCCCTGGGCGGAGAACCGGAATGGGCCACCGACCACGCCGCGGCGCGCGCCTGGCAGCGCGCGGTGCTGGGCACCGGGCTGTTCGCCGGCAGCCACGTCGACGTGGAGCCCTACGCGCTGCCCGCGTGGCAGAGCGGCCAGGCCTCGCTGGCGCAGTCCTTCGTGCGGATGCTGCAGGTGCTGCAGGCCGACAGCACCCTGCCGCTGGAGGCCGACGTGCCGTTCTGGTACGGCGAGATCCCGCTGGGCACCGGCACCACGCTGGCCGATCGGGTGCTGGCGCAGGTGGACGCCGTCACCGTCATGAGCTACCGCGACACCGCCACCGGGCCCAACTCGATGACCGACATCGCCGCCGACATGCTCACCCGCGGGGCCGCCGCGGGCAGACCGGTCCGGCTGGGCGCCGAGACCGCTCCCCTGGACGACTGCCCGCACTGCACCTTCGCCGGAGAGCCCGGCGCACATGACCACGGTGCTGGCAGCGGTGGACACGGCCGTCGCCGCGTATTCGGCGTTCAGCGGCATCGCCGTCCACCACTACGACTCCTGGCGCACCATGGCCGCCTGACCGGCCCCCGGAAGGCGGGCCGCCCGGCGTCGCGCGGTTCCGCGAGGACCTGAAACCCGCTCTTCTCATTCATGACATCCGCGCGTAACACTGAGGCATGTTCTCCCCGCCCTCCGCCGCCCCCGCCGTCCCCCTCCGCGGCAGGGACGCGGAGCTGGCCGCACTGCGCCGGCTGCTCGACGACGCCCGCCGCGGGGCGGGCGGTGCCGTACTCGTGCTGGGCGCCCCGGGAACGGGCAAGTCCGCGCTCCTCGACTCCGCCGCCGGCTTCACGGACGC
>NZ_CDRNDK010000852.1:0-1372 GCF_977012225.1 Planomonospora algeriensis
CGGCGAGGCCGCGGGGGTGGCGGCGGGGCTCGGGTTGGTCAGCGCCTCCGACAGGCCGCGTCCCGCCGGGGAACCGCTCGGGCTCGGCTCGGCGGTCACCGACGGCTTCGGCGTGCTCTCCCCGGTGGCCGCGGGCGAGCCGGACGGGGCCGGGGTCGGCGCCTGGGTGGACATCTCACCCGGGGGCTGGGGCGACCCGGCCGCGATCGCCAGCACCTGGCGGAACCTCAGCTCGGCGGTCGTGCCGACCAGCTTGACGACCTCCTCCTGGCCGGCGCCCGGAACGGAGATGACGATGTTGTCACCGGCGCTGGCCACCTCGGCGTCGGAGATGCCGCTGCCGTTCACCCGGTCACGGATGATGTTCACGGCCAGATTCAGGCTCTCCTCGGAGGGAGCGCCGCCGTTCGGCGTGATGGGCGACAGCGTCACTGTCGTGCCGCCGGCGAGGTCGAGGCCGTATTCGGGGGTGTACGCCCTGTTGAGGAACATCACCCCGCCCATGGCGAGAATGATCGCCAGAAGCAGCAGGAGCACGCGCCCCGGTCTGCTCTGGCCGCTGGTCGGTCGGGCCACTGGTCGTCAGTTCTTTCGGCTATAGGGGATTTGGCGGTGAACTGCGCTCAGGACTTCTTGGGGGTCGAGTCCTGGTTGTCACCCTGCTGCTCGGCGGTCTCCGCCACCTCGTCGGTGGCCGCGACGTCGTCCTTGACGTCCTCGGCGTCGTCCACCGGGGTCAGCACACGTCCGATGGCGGCCTTGACCCAGCGGGTCTCGACGCCGGGCGCGATCTCCAGGATCACGTCGTCCGCGTCGATGCCCACGACGGTCGCGAACAGGCCGGTCGTGGTCATGACCTGCGTCCCCGGCGTCAGGGAGTTCTGCATCTGGACCTGCTCCTGCTGCCGCTTGCGCTGCGGGCGGATGAGCAGGAAATAGAACACCACGACCATCAGAGCGATCATGATGAGGCTTGAGTAGTCGCCCATGGGGCCGTTCCTCCACTTGAGAATGACCGGCCTGGCGCCGGACGTCCGTATACGGCCACGCCGCTCAGCACGTCAGCCTACACAGCCAGCCAAGGCACGGAGTTTAGGCGAGCTGTTAGAAGCGCGGCAACGAGGTCACGATCCGGTAGACGAGGAAGTTCCCGTTTCGAGACCCTCGTCACCGATCCGTGATCAACGCCGTACGGTTCCATCACCGCCGACGCACGACCCCGCCACTGGAGAACAACGCCCCCGCTCCCTCCACTCTTCCACGGCGACCGCATCCACCCCGTCGTCCTCCGCGAGGACCGGGCGCCCCGCGGCCGGAACCGGCCTGGCCGCGTCCGCCGTGGCGGGACCGGCCTGTCCGCACGGGAGGCGCC
>NZ_CDRNDK010000853.1:0-1368 GCF_977012225.1 Planomonospora algeriensis
TCCAGCGGCCGCTGCCCAGCAGCAGGCACCCGCTGCGGCCGGAGCCGCCCAGCCATTCCAGCGCCAGTGCGAAGGGGTGGAGGCCGGCCGGTTCCGGCAGGGCGCACTCGGGCTGGAGGCGGTGGGTGAGCGCACTCGCCCAGCCGCCGACGACGGCCTCAGCCCGGGGTGCCAGCATGGCCTGGCGCAGCGTGGTCGCCGCCGACCGGCAGTACCAGCTGCCCAGGTGCAGGCTGGGCGCGGTGGCGGTGCGTGCGGCTCGCGCCATGCGCCGGGCCGCGGTCTTGTAGGTGCTGGGCGTGGCCGGCCACGGGCCGACGTCCACCGGCCAGGCCTCGGTGACGGCCGCCGCCGGGATCAGCGCGGCCAGTTCCGGCGCGCGGGTGAGCGCCGCGTCGTACAGGCCGGTGCGCGCCATCCGGCCGGTGCCCAGGTCGGTGCGCCACCACAGCTCCTCGTCCAGGGCCGGAGGGCCGATCGGCGGCCAGGGCTGGCGGCTGACGATCCCGCGGACCGCGGGGTGGCCGGCGGCGCACCAGGCGGCGTAGGCCTCGTAGGCGAGGCCGTACAGGAAGATCGCGCCGTCGCACCAGGGCTGGGCCGCCGTCCAGTCCAGGGTCGCGTGGCCGTCGGCGGTCTCGTCGGCTCCGGGGGTGAAGGCCCCTTCCGACAGGTGGCGGCCCCGCACGTCCTGCATCAGGCAGGCGAATCCGGCCTCGGCCAAGGAAAGGGCCTCAGGCAGGCAGCCCGGGGCGCCGTACGGCGTGCGGATCACCACGGCGGGGGCGGGCAGCCGGTCCGGCAGGACCAGGCCGGCCACCAACCGCACGCCGTCGGACGCCGTCACCGTCAGGCCGGTGCGCACCTTGCTCACGCGGGCGTCTCACGCATCAGGCCGCGCGGCACCGGCAGCACGGGATGGCGGCGGATCTCCCCGACCTGTAGGTCGATCCCCACCTGGTAACCGGCGCCGGGCGGTGGCGCGCCGTCGAACCAGGCGCGCAGGTCGGCGGCGATGAGGGCGGCGGCGATCTCCGCTCCGGCCGGGTCGGCCGGGGTCGCGGGCCGACCGCCCGCCTCCAGGAAGGCCCAATAGGCGGCCAGCTCGTCCGGCCACGGGCAGGCGGCCAGGCGGCGCAGCCGCACATCCTCGTAACCGGCGCCGCCGGTCGGCGGGGTGAACGGGCCGACGTACCAGCGGCGGCCCTCACTGTGGCCGCGGTGCCAGGCGACCTGCAGCTCCCGGCAGCGGACGTCCAGCTCCCGCCAGGCGGCGTCGGGCAGGTGCTCGGCGCAGGCGACCAGGACTGCGGCCTGCGGTTCGGCGTCCTGGCCGGGGCGCGCCGCGCCGTACGGTCAGGCCCGCCT
>NZ_CDRNDK010000854.1:0-1354 GCF_977012225.1 Planomonospora algeriensis
CGACGGCGTGCGGCTCGACCTCGCGCAGGGCCAGCGCGTCCAGCTCGGCGACGCCGGGCACGCCGTTCTCCCTGGCCCGCTCGGCGATCGCGCGCAGGGCGGGCCGCTCGGCGGCGGTGGCGGCGATGACGAGCTTGCCGACCTCGTCGTAGGCGATGGCGTGCTCGGCGCAGTACTCCCGCAGCAGGGCCATGCCCTCCCTGCAGAGCTCCGCCTTGAGCGAGCCCGGCCGGTAGTACAGGCCGGCGTGCACGACCCCGCTGTTGTGCCCGGTCTGGTGGGCCCCGATCCGGTCCTCCTTGTCGAGGACGGTCACCCGCACACCGCTCAGCGCGAGTTCCCTGGCCACCGCCAGGCCGACGATGCCGGCCCCCACGATCCCGACGTCCATGCCACGACCTCCGAAACAGGATGCCTCCTTGCGGAAGCACACATTCTTCGAAAGCTAGCGGCAACCGCCGGTCCCAGGCCAGGGGGAGGATCCCCGGTCACCGCGTCCCGCGGCGGCCTTCCGCCCGCGGGTGGCCGGGGACCTCCGGCCCGCCGTCGGGGAATCCCGGTCACCGCATCCGGCCGACGGCCTCGCGCAGGCGGCGCACCTCCCGCAGCCGGGCCTCGTAGGTCGCGCCGACCACCACCAGGAGCAGCCCGCCCAGGGCCATCGGCACCCACCGGGGCACCGCCATGACCGCCTGGGCGATCCAGGGCGCCAGCTCGTGCAGGGCCACGACGGCCAGCGTCAAGCCACCGAGCACGGCCGGGGCCTGGAGCCCGGCCCTGGTGCCGGCCAGGAGGACCGCGAGCGCGAACAGGCCGAGCAGCAGGGACCGGAGCCAGCCGCCGCCGGTCAGCACGGCGATCGTGCTGGGCAGCAGGCCGGAGACGAGGCCGGAGCCGTAGACGCTCCAGGAGGAGGACTGCCCGCCCCTCGCGCGCAGGAGCCCGAAGGCCAGCAGGACGAGCGAGAGCGGCACGGTGTACGCCTCGACCACGGTGACGTCCGAGGCGAGCAGCCGCAACCACGAGGCCACCAGCAGGAAACCGGTCCCGGCGTACGCCGCCGGCCGCCGGTCCGGGCGCAGCGCCGTACCGGCCAGCAGCACACCGACGACGGCGCAGGCCAGGCTGAGGACCGGCAGGTGGGGGAGGCCGGGGACCAGCACGTCGTGGACGACGAGCGCCAGCCCCCAGGCGGCGAGGCAGTAGCCCGCCGCCTCCAGCCCGGCCGACAGCTCCCGCAACCGATCCCTCCCCTCTCCCCCGGCTCCGGAGCCCCGGGAACCGGCCGCGCCCTCCCGCGCCACCGAGCCCTCCGGACCGGCCGCGCCCTCCCCCATCCCCGAGCTCTCCGGAT
>NZ_CDRNDK010000855.1:0-1351 GCF_977012225.1 Planomonospora algeriensis
CACCGCGAGCATGGGCGGGGCCTCGAAGCCCTCCGGGAGCGGGGGCATCGGCGGACGTTCGTACGCCGAGGGCGGCCCTGCCGGGGCCGGTGCGACGGGCTCGGCCAGGAGGCCGGCCGCGATCGGCGGGAACTCGGGCTCGTCCTGGGGAGGCTCCGGCTCGGGGGCGGATCCGGCGGGGGTCCGGGTGAGCGGGGAGCCGACCGGCGGCTCCTGGCGCAGCACGGAGGGGAAGGACACGGGCGGCTGGCTCAGCGGCTCCGGCACCAGCGGGGGGACCGGGGCGAGCTTGGTCACGACGCGGGGCACGAACGGCGTGACCGTCGTGTCCTCGGCGGGCTCGACGTACTCGCCGGCGGACAGGCGCATGGCCTCGTCGTCGTGCGGGGTGATGTGGCGCCGGCGCGGGTCGAAGAGCCACTCGGCGTGACGCGTGTGGCCGTTCCACACGAAACCGAGCTTGATCCGCCAGAGGTTGTCCTCTCGCTTGGCGGAGTCCCAGTCGATCTCGTCGGCGGGCACGCCGCGCCGGGTCAGCCGCTCGGTGACCAGCTCGCCCAGGGTGGGGCCGGGTGCGGTGGCGTCGGGCAGCCGCACGGTGCAGCGCTGCGCCTGCTGGGCCATGTACTCGCGCTCCTGGAGCACGGGCCCTTCGAACCATCGCACCCGCTCGACCGGGATGCCCGCGGTGGCGGCGATCTCCTCGGCGGTCTCGCCGGCGCGGATCCGGGCCTGGATCTCCTTGGGGCGCAACGGGCTCTCCACTTCGATCTCGTACTGGCCGAGACGGGAGAAGTTGCCGCGGACGGCAGCACGGAGCCGGTCGTCGACGGGCAGCGTGAACCGGGTGCCCCGGCCGGCCGTTGCCAGCACGAGATAGGTCCCGTCCTCACTCACCGCGACGAGTCGGAGCTCCTGCATGCGAGTCCCTTCGTCGTCGTGCTCAATCTTCCCCCGGACCCTTGAGTGTCTCGCGTGTGCCGGTTGCCTGCCAGCACCGTACCCGGCATGTCCGAACATAGCCTTGCCGGAGAGGGCTCGCATCGATGTGACGCCGGTCACATTTGCTCCATTCGTCCGATTGAAGGACATTCGTGCGGAGCAGTGGATTCGGGTCCCCGACGGATTCTTCCGAATAATCTCCGGCCCCGTCGCGGACTTCGGGCAAGAGCCGGCGAGCGACTGAGACGGGGAGGGCGGAGAAGCGGGGGAAGCCGGGGCGGAGGGCAAGGCGGGCGAGGAAGGCGGGGAGGGCGGGGCAGGCGGCTCGACCGGCGTGCCGGTCCCGCCCGCCGTACCCTCCGCCCCGCCCTCCGTCCTGTGGTCCCGCGCGGTGTCCGGCGCGGCGGGA
>NZ_CDRNDK010000856.1:0-1346 GCF_977012225.1 Planomonospora algeriensis
CGCCGAGGACGGCTCCCTGGTCTACGCCCTGCCCGGGCGAGGGCGGCGGCCAGGGCGGAGAACCCGACCGGGTCCGGGCCGCCGGGAGCAGCGGCGGCGAGGCCGTGCCGGTCCAGGAAACCGGTGTCGGTCTCACCCGACAGGAACGCCTCGTGGCGCAGCACCGCGACCAGCAGGTCCCGGTTGGTGACCGGGCCGTGGACCCTCGCCCGGGCGAGCGCCCCGGCGAGCCTGCGGGCGGCGTCGGCGCGGGTCGCGCCGTGGACGATCACCTTGGCGAGCATCGGGTCGTAGTGCACGCCCACCTCGGAGCCGTCCTCGACGCCGGAGTCCAGCCGCAGGCCGCCGGAGACGGGGGCGAAGCGGGCCGTGACGCCGGGGACGTCGAACCGGTGCAGGACGCCGCTCTGCGGGAGCCAGCCCAGCGCGGGGTCCTCGGCGTACAGGCGGGCCTCGATCGCGTGGCCCGAGGGCGCGGGCGGCGCGGGCGGCAGGGCGCCGCCCTCGGCGATCCGCAGCTGGAGCTCGACCAGGTCCAGGCCGTACACGCACTCGGTGACCGGGTGCTCGACCTGGAGCCGGGTGTTCATCTCCAGGAAGGCGACCGTGTCGTCCCGGACGAGGAACTCGACGGTCCCCGCCCCGACGTAGCCGATCGCCCGGGCGGCGTCGGCGGCCGCCGCGCACAGCCGCGCGCGCAGCGCGGGGGAGACGGCGGGGGAGGGGGCCTCCTCGATCACCTTCTGGTGCCGCCGCTGGATCGAGCACTCCCGCTCGCCCAGCGTCCAGACCGTGCCGTGCGCGTCGGCCAGCACCTGCACCTCGATGTGGCGGGCGTCCTCCAGCAGCGGCTCGATGAAGACGGTTCCGTCGCCGAAGGCCGACTCCGCCTCGCGCCGGGCCGACTCGACCGCCCCGGGCAGGTCGTCGGTGAGCCGGACGATCCGCATCCCGCGCCCGCCGCCGCCGGCCGAGGCCTTCACCAGCAGCGGGATCGCCCAGCCGGACGCGTCCCCGCTCATCCGGGTGAAGACGGCGTCCAGGTCCCGGTCGAGGTCGTCCATCGAGTATCCGGGGCCCGCGGTGAAGTGCGGCAGGACCGGCACCCCCGCCTCGGCCATCAGCGCCTTGGCCTCGATCTTGGAGCCCATGGCGGCGATGGCCTCGGGACCCGGACCGACCCAGGTCAGCCCGGCGCCGAGGACGGATCGGGCGAAGTCCGCGCTCTCCGACAGGAAGCCGTACCCGGGGTGGACGGCGTCGGCGCCGGTCCGCAGGGCGGCCTCGACGACCCGCCCGGCCGACAGGTAGGTCTCGGCGGGCGCGGCGCCGGGCAGGCGCACGGC
>NZ_CDRNDK010000857.1:0-1345 GCF_977012225.1 Planomonospora algeriensis
GAAACGAAGCTCCCGCGTAGCGGGGCAGGGAAAGGCGAATCGCCGCCAGGGCGATCCGGCGTCTACGGCCACCGACCGAAACCCGCCGCTCACACGGGAACTGATACGATGTGAGGCATGACGCAGCAGGTCAAGCGGGCTTTCAAGTACCGCTTTTACCCCACGGACGAGCAGGCAGCCGAGCTGTCCCGCACGTTCGGCTGCGTCCGCCTCGTGTACAACAAGGCGCTGGAGGAGCGCACGCGGGCCTGGTACGGCGAGCAGCGCAGAATCTCCTACGTGCAGTCCTCGGCGGAGCTCACCGAGTGGAAGAAGAGCGAGGAGCTCGCCTTCCTGGCTGAGGTGTCCTCCGTCCCCCTCCAGCAGGCGCTGCGCCACCTTCAGACCGCGTTCGGGAACTTCTTCGCCAAGCGTGCGAAGTACCCGCGCTTCAAGTCGAGGAAGAAGTCCCGTGCGTCGGCCGAGTACACCCGTAGTGCGTTCACGTGGCGTGACGGGAAGCTGACGCTGGCGAAGATGGCCGACCCGTTGGACATCCGCTGGTCGCGTCCCCTGCCCGAAGGCGTGGAGCCTACGACCGTGACGGTGTCCCGTGATGCGGCCGGGCGCTGGTTCGTGTCCCTGCTGTGCGAGGACTCCATCGCGCCCGCGCCCGCCACTGCGAACGCGGTCGGCATCGACGCCGGGGTCACGTCCCTGGTGACCCTGTCCACCGGGGAGAAGATCGCCAACCCTGAGCACGAGCGGCGTGACCGCGCCCGCCTCGCCCGCGCGCAGCGTGAGCTGTCCCGGAAGGCGAAGGGTTCGGCCAACCGAGAGAAGGCCCGCAGCAAGGTCGCTCGCGTCCACGCGCGGATCGCCGACCGCCGCCGCGACTTCCTGCACAAGCTGACCACTCGACTCGTCCGTGAGAACCAAACGGTCGTGATCGAGGACCTCACCGTCCGCAACCTGCTGAAGAACCACTCGCTCGCGCGAGCCATCTCGGACGCGTCGTGGACGGAACTGCGCTCCATGCTGGAGTACAAGTGCGCCTGGTACGGGCGTGAACTCGTCGTGATCGACCGCTGGTTCCCCAGCTCCAAGCTGTGCGGAGCCTGCGGCACGATCCGCGGGAAGCTGCCGCTGAACGTCCGCGAGTGGACGTGCGACTGCGGCACCGTGCATGACCGCGACGTGAACGCGGCACGCAACATCCTGGCCGCCGGGCT
This sequence comes from Planomonospora algeriensis, assembly GCF_977012225.1. NCBI lineage: Bacteria > Bacillati > Actinomycetota > Actinomycetes > Streptosporangiales > Streptosporangiaceae > Planomonospora > Planomonospora algeriensis. Next base: position 1,212 of record NZ_CDRNDK010000857.1, read on the forward strand.
GGCGGCGTCTGCCTGTGGAGACGGTGTGAGACCTCAACGGGAGTCCTCCCGGACGGGGCGGTCGTCAGTGAAGCAGGAACCCCAGCGGGCGACCGCTGGAATCCCCCGCCTTTAGGCGGGGGAGGAAGTCAATC
>NZ_CDRNDK010000858.1:0-1345 GCF_977012225.1 Planomonospora algeriensis
GGCCGTGCCGGGCGTGTCGGGTGCCTGCCCGGTGGGCGTGCCGCCGGGGCGTGCCGCCCGGCCCGCACGTCGGCGAGGGCGGCGTTTTCCGCCTTCGCCGGTGAGATCCCCCGAGTCCTGCCCAAGGTGCATCGTCACACCGCTTCCTATGGTTTCGCCCGGTCCACCTGGCACGACAGCCGAGGCACCCCGATTGCACAGAATTGCCCTGGATTCTAGCCCCCATATCTGGACATGACAGACAGCTGGGCAATTCTGAGTGAAGGGAGGTTTAACCTATGAGGTCGTGGAGGACGGGGCGAGCCAGGTGTTGCACTGGAAGGTCTTGTTCTTCTCGTAGCCCTGGCGGAACCAGCGGTTGTTGTTCGCCGGGGAGCCGTGGTCGCGGGGCCAGCCCGGATGGTCGCCCACCCGCGAGTAGAAGTAGTAGAGCGTGTTGCGCCGGGCCGGGGTGACCGGGTAGCTGGCCGCCGCCGCGCGCATGAACATCCCGCCGAAGCAGGTGGCCTGGAGCTCGAACCGGCGGCTCAGCGCGAGCTTGCCGCTCCGGCTGCCCGACTCGAGCGTCTGCTGCCACCACGTGTTGGACAGGCCCGACAGCTGCTGGACGTGGTGGCCGTACTCGTGGGCCATCATGCTGATGATCGCGCCGTGCCAGTCGGTGATCTGGCCGTAGCCCAGCGCGTTGCCCGATCCCCTGGCCATCGCCGTGGTGGAGGCGTAGATCGTGGTGTTGCGCGGGCAGTAGTACGGCACGATGCTCCCGGTCTGCGGGAAGTCCCCGCAGGCGCCGCGGCCCCGCCGCGACGTGATGGCGTAGCCCGGGCGGTGCCAGGCGATGCCCCTGTCCTGGAGGGTCTTCGACCAGACCTTGTCCATGCACCGGGACGTCTTGAGGATCAGAGACTTGAGCTGGCTGTGGCTGTAGATGCTCCCGGAGCCCGCCGGGCAGCTCACCCGGGGCAGGCCCCGGGCCGAGTAGAGCGAGTTGTTCTTCAGGCTCGTGTTGAGGGCCCGCCGGGGCTTGGAGGTCTCCGAGGTCTCCGAGGTCTCCGCCGGTTTCGCGGACGGCTGGGACGTGCGCGGCTCCGGCTCTTCGCTCCTGCCGCCGCCGGGCCGCTCGGTGGACCGCTCGGGCGGGGTGAAGGTGGGGATCGCGACCGGCGAGACCGAGACCGCGTCGCGGCTGCCCTTGATCAGCGCTCCGATCACCACGAGCCCGGTGAACGTCAGGGCGAGCAGGCCGAAGACCGTGCCGATGACCACCCCGGCCCCGCCGCCGCGGGGACGCGGCGGCTGCCAGGCGGGCGGCGGGTAGGCCGGCTGCCGGTGGTGCGGGCCGGGC
>NZ_CDRNDK010000859.1:0-1342 GCF_977012225.1 Planomonospora algeriensis
CAGGGCGATTTCAAAGTCGGACCGCCGATAGCCCGGCGTGACGCTATGTGATCAACGGGAGGGCGCGGATGGGCTTCCGAGCGATCGCTTGCACGGTCTCCTTGATCTTGGTGATGCCCTGCAGGCCGAACAGGCCGAGAGCCAGGTTGCGCAGGGTCGCCATCACCCGGGGACCGCTGCCGAGATATGCCTGATGGTCGTCCTCGCGCCAGACGGTGTCCCGGGCGCGATGCCCCAGGTTCTCGATGCCCCAGTGGCGGCGGGCGTGCGCCGAGATCTCGGCCGCCGACAGGCCGGCGCGGCTGGTGACCACGACGGCGACCTCCTTGCTGAGAGGACCTCCGGCCAGGTCGGCGACGTCACGGCGGATGACCGCCAGGCGGGCGGCATACGGCAGGCCGAGCGTGTCGTCGACATCGGCGGCCCAGGTGCTCCACCGGTTGATCCGCCCGTGGCCGCGCGCTTCGGTCACGTCCTGGGGACGGCCGGCGATCAGGGCGCGGCCGACGGCCACGGCGGCGGCGTGCAGGGACGAGCGGTTGCCCTTGATGGTCAGCAGGTAGTCGGCGCCGGCCTGCTCGACGAGGTGGCGGGCGGTCGCGGTGCAGGTGTGCGCGGCGTCGGCGGTGATCAGAGCCCCGGCGGCATCGGTGCCGATCATCTTCAGCAGCATGCGGACCTGCGTGGTCTCGGTGGTGGCGGCGGGCACCTGGATCTGTCCTATGGTGACGGCGTCCTGGCCGTCGCGGCGGTGGGTCATCGCCGAGAACAGCACCAGGCGTCCGTCGGCGTTCCAGGATCCGCGCAGGTCCTTGCCGTCCAGCGCGATCGTCCAGCCGTTCTCGTCGCAGGCCGCGCGGGCGCGCAGCCATGCGCCCACCGCCGCGTCCAGCGCGTCGGCGTCCAGGGTGATGAGCACCCGTCGCAGGGTGGCGCCGCTGGGCGCCATGGGCCGGCCTGAGACCGGGTGTCGGCGGCAGCCCAGCATCGTGAGCAGGCAGGCGGGCAGATCGGCCGCGGTCGAGCCCAGCTCCCGGTAGTTGACCGCTCCGGCCAGGGTCGCCACCACCGCGACGGCGAGCACCGCGACCAGCGGGTGGCGTACGCCGCGCGGGTCGCGCGGGTCGGGGATCGCCGCCAGAGTCTGCAGCAGTGACGGGATCTCGGTCTGGGCGTGGCAGACTGGCACCGATGACCTTCTTGTCGTGAGCGTGGCAGCGTGAGAACTCCCATGATCACAGACGGAAGGTCATCCTTTTTTCGGTGTCACGTTACGTGACGGCGGTCGATTGGGACGCCAGGTGATGATCACCCCAGCCGGGCTACTTTGAAATCGCCCTGG
>NZ_CDRNDK010000860.1:0-1332 GCF_977012225.1 Planomonospora algeriensis
CGGGCGTGCGGCGTGGGCGCCGGTCCCGGACGGCGCGGGACTCAGGGCCGCGCACCGCACCCAGCGCCCACCGCTCCCTTACAACCCGCCGCACCGAGGCCGCGCCACCGCCCAGCCCCGCACCAACCGGGCAAGCCGCCCATGCGATTCCTCATCGCACTCTGTCGCCATCAACGCGGCACCCCATACGATCACCCGCATGAGTGATCCAGAGAACATGTCCTACGGCTTCCTGGCGCTCCTGAGCCTGGGACTTCTCACCTTGGTCACATCGGGCTTCATCGCGTTCGCCGCGGGTCAGCTAACGGCTTTGGCCATCGTCGGCGTCGGCTTCGTCATCGCCGCCGCGGCCCTGACCATCTATCAACAGCGGAAAACCCCAGCCTCCGGCGGGGGCACTCGGCTCCGGGATGATCACCCGAACGAGCCCGTAGAGCCGTAAGCGGCTGAGGTGGGGCCTGATCGTCCCGTCTGCCTCATCCCAGGCGGAGCCCAGCAGACCGACTCCTCCGACTCAAGCCCGTCTGTGACCGTTGGCATCCGAATCGAGGAACGGCCATTGGCTGAGGGACACACGAAGACGGGCTTGCCTCTCCGTCGCCGGCCCGCTGCCCTTCGGGTGGGACGAGGCAGACGGGAAGATCAGTCCGGGCGGGAACGTGCGGGTAGAAGGGTGGTCCCCGGTGCTATCCAGCGTCCCGACGTCGTGCCCGATCGCCTACGACTCAGCTCGCCGAGCCGTACCCCTGCGGGGAGGGGCGGCGCAATGCCGGAGACCACCCGCAACGAGGTTACCTCCGTGCCCGTTGCGTGCCCGTCAGAAGAGGGAACAAGGGGGACTCACGGGGAATCACAGGCAGCCGGACCACTCCCCCGCAGGTCAGCGTTTCCCCAGCTCAGCGACCAAGATCGTTAGAGACTTCCCAAGCTGACAGCGCGGGTTCGATTCCCGTCACCCGCTCCACACACCGAGGCCCAGGTCGGGGAGAGATTCCCGACCCGGGCCTTGATCGTTTCTGGAGCCTTCTCGATCTTCCGTGCAATTGACGTGCAATTAGCCCACGGGAGCGAGCACCCCGGCCGAGCCGTCCTCATCGTCGCCGTCCCGCTTCTCAAGCTGCCGGTCGATCGCGTCGGTGATCGCTCTGTCGGCACCCCGCACGGCGTGCTGGTAGATCATCGCGGCGCGCACGTTGTCGTGGCCCATCCGGGCCATCAGGTCCTTGAGCCCCGCGCCCGACTCGGCGGCGAGCATGTTGCCCGTGTGACGCAGATCATGGGTGCGCCGTGAGGCGCTGTTGAGTCGAGTGGAGGTGAGAGACCTTCACCGCT
>NZ_CDRNDK010000861.1:0-1329 GCF_977012225.1 Planomonospora algeriensis
CGCGGCGCTGTGGGCGGCCTTCCTGCTGGCGGTCCTCCAGGTGGCCGCCGTCGGTCTGCTGGGATCGGCCGCCCGGCGGCTGGTCCGGCAGTTGCGCACCGGGACGCTGAGCCGGGCCGCCGACCGCTCCGGCGGCCTCTGGCCGCCCCGGCAGGGGGAGGTCTGGTACGCGAACGTGCCCTTCCGGGAGGACGGGAATGAGTCGAAGGACCGGCCCGTCCTGGTGCTGCGGGCCTCCGCCGGGCACGCCGACGTCCTGAAGATCACCAGCCAGGACAAGACCGGGATGCCGAGCCACCTCCACCTTCCTCTGGCCAAGTGGCACCGGGTGCTGAACAAGGAGAGCTGGCTGGAGCTGAGGGTGACCCCGCTGGCGTACGCGAACTTCCACGACGTGCAGGGGCTGTGCACGCCCGACGTCTGGCGGGAGCTCGGGAGGCGGGGCCTGCGGTCCGGCGGCCGGGCGGACGCCCGGACCGTGCCGCCGGGATCGAGGAGGAGGACTCGTCCAGGCCGTAGGCGATGAACTCCCTGTCGGGGTAGAGGTCCAGGGCGGAGAGCATTTGGGCGAATACCGCTCTGTCGAATCCCAGATCACGAGAGGCGGCGAGATCGAGGAGCTCCTCCTGAGAGAAACGACCGGTGGACAGCAGGGCGTTCACGTCGATGAAATCGCGGACCTCGGCCCGGGAGAACAGGGCTTCCACCTTGCCTCCGGCGACGTCATCGAGATGTACGACAGGTCCGATCTCCATGGCGACCGGAGGATGCGAACGGAGATCGGCGGCGAGTTCCACCTTGGTGGTCCGTCCTGATCCCGGATCCGAGACGCTGAGCCGTACGAACTGCGGGCTGTCCGTGTCGACGTGAACGATGAAGCCGTGTCCGGTGTAGGCATGGCATATCTTCGAGACTCCCACGACGAAGTCGTCCCGAACGCTGGACGTGAACAGGTCGACATCCTCGCTGGGGCGCTGAAGCACCCCCGTGCGCCTGCACGGCGTAACCTCCGGCCAGGGCGAACCCGTGGTCGGCCGCCGCGGTCAGAGCGATGCGCGCGAGAAGGCGGTGATGGTCGTCCATCAGGCGGCTTGACGCTGAAGTTCGGGGAAACGCTCGATCCACAGCGCGCGGACGCGCGGCGGCAGCACCAATTCGGGCCAGAGCCTGCGCAGCGTTCCCGCGTTGAGGAACTGCCGCAGGTCGGCCGGGGTGGCGCTCTCCCTGATCACCCGCATGTACAGCAGTCGTACGTCGGTGATCTCATCCAGGCGTTGACCTGCTCCCCGCCCTGAAAGGGGCGGGGATTCCCGTGCCGCTCACGCGGCA
>NZ_CDRNDK010000862.1:0-1326 GCF_977012225.1 Planomonospora algeriensis
CCGAGGTGGCCGCCCGGCTCCCTTTGAAGATCATCTGCGACATGATGGGCATCCCCGAGGAGCACTACGGGACGGTCTTCGAGGCGTCGAACATCATCCTGTCCGGCGGGGACCCCGAGTTCATGGACGACCCCGCCCGCGCGGCCGAACTGCTCCTCGGTGCGGGGCAGCGCCTGCAGGAGCTGGTCGTCTCGCTCGCCGACGCCGGCGGGGACAACCTCATCACCTCGCTGACCAGCGCCAACATCGACGGCGAGAAGCTGACGATGCAGGAGCTGGGCTCGTTCTTCATCCTGCTGGTGGTGGCGGGCAACGAGACCACCCGCAACGCGATCTCCCACGGCCTGCACCTGTTCACCGAGAACCCCGGCCAGCGGGAGCTGCTCCTGGCCGACTTCGACGGGCGCATCGCCGGCGCGGTCGAGGAGGTCGTACGGCTGGCCTCCCCGGTCACCTGGATGCGCCGCACCGTCACCCGCGACCACGAGATGAACGGCCACCTGTACCGCAAGGGTGACAAGGTGCTGCTCTACTACTGGGCGGCCAACCGGGACGAGGCGGTCTTCACCGACCCCCACCGCTTCGACATCCTGCGGACCGAGGGGCCGCACGTGGGCTTCGGCGGGCCGGGACCGCATTTCTGCCTGGGCGCCCACCTCGCCCGCCGCGAGATCACGGTGATGTTCCGCGAGCTGTTCACCCGGGTCCCGCAGATCCGCTCGGTCGGCGAGCCCGACCGTCTCCGCTCCACCTTCATCAACGGCATCAAGCACCTGCGGTGCGATTTCTGAGGCCGGCCCCGTCGACCCCGTCAGGCCTGGCGGGCGGCGCCGGCCGGGCTCACCGCCCTGAGCCCGGTCCACCGCCCTGAGCCCGGCTCACCGCGCTGAGCCCGGTTCATGGATCCGAATCCGGTTCATCGACCTGAGTCCGGCTCATTGACCTGAGCGAGTACGCCCGCCAATGATGGGCGGTATGAGCGCGATGCCCGGCGAGCGCGAGCCGATCACCTCGGTAGCCGACTTCGACCTGTCCGACTACGCCTTCTGGGCCAGGCCGATGCGCGAGCGGGAGCGGGCCTTCGAACTGCTGCGCGCCCTGCCGAGCCCCGCCTTCTACGCCGAGCCGGAGGTCTCCTTCGCACCCCGGGGCCCCGGCTACCACGCGCTGGCCAGGCACACCGACATCCTGGAGGCGAGCCGCAACCCCGAGGTCTTCTGCTCGGGGGACGGCGGCGCCACCAACATCCCGGACATGCCGCCGGAGTTCGCCGAGTACTTCGGCTCGATGATCAACATGGACGATCCCCGGCACGCGCGGCTGCGG
>NZ_CDRNDK010000863.1:0-1325 GCF_977012225.1 Planomonospora algeriensis
CCCCCGCCGCCGCGGCGTCCCCGGGACGCACACCGCCCCGTCGGTCGCCCCGGCCGCCGCAGTCGGCGCGTCCTCCGGATCCTCCGGGTCCTCCGACGGCACCGCCCGACTGCTCGGCGGCGCCGGTCTGGTCGCCGGACTGGCCGGCTCGCGGCCGGTCTGCTCGGCCTGCGCCGCGGGAGCCGTACGGTCCCCTCGGCGGGTCCGGACGAGAAGCGCCCCTGAGCGACCCGCCCGGAGCGGGGACCTGAGCGACCCGCCCGGAGCGGGAAACCGCCAGGGGCCCGGCCGCGAAGGCCCCCGGCCCCGAACCGCCCCCGCCAGGCGGCCGCCTGGCATCGGGCAGCGGAGCACCGGGGCACCGTGCATCGGCGGCGGCCGGGGAGCGCCGGTCCCGTGGAGAGCGCAGCACTCCGCGGGACCGGCTCCGGAGCCCTCAGGCGGTGATGTCCCTGCTCGTGAAGCGGGCCCAGGCGACCGAGCCGAAGATCACGGTGTAGGCGGCGAAGACCAGCAGCCCCCGCCCCATCTCCGCGGTCGCCACCGGGTCGCGCAGGACCCCGTCGAACCCGCCCCACCAGTGCGTCAGCAGGTAGGGCTGGAGCACCGACAGCTGCGGGATCGCGCTGACGACCTGGGCGGCGATGACCAGTACCACGGTGGCGGCGATGGCGCCGACGGCCACCTCCGTCAGCGTCGACAGGGCCAGCGAGACGGCGGCCAGGGCGGCCATCCCCGCCGTGGCGTAGAGCACGACGACGCCGATCCTGAGCACCCCCTCGGCGAAGGGGATCGTCGTCCCCGACAGCAGCGTGATCGGCCCCGCCGGGAACAGCGCCAGCCCGATGAGCAGCGCGGACAGGGCGACCAGGGCGACCGCCGCCAGGCTGAAGAGGACCGCGCCCGCGTACTTGACGGTCAGCAGCCGGGTCCGACCCGCCGGGGCGGTGAGCAGGTAGCGCAGCGTGCCGCCGCCCGCCTCCCCGGCGATCCCGTCCCCCGCGACCACCGCGACGGCCACGGGCAGCATCAGCTGCACCAGGAGCGCGAGCGCGGCGAAGGTGAGGAAGAGCCCGTTCCCGGCGATCTGCGCGAAGATCGCTTCTCCCCCGCCGGCCGCGCCCTCGTCCGGTCCGCCGAACAGCCGCAGCGCCACCCCCAGCAGGACCGGCACGAGCGCGAGGACGACGAGCATGGCGAGGTTGCGCGGCCGCCGGAAGATCAGCCCGGTCTCCGAGGCGAGCAGCCGCCACCAGGCCCGCACCGCGCCCGGCCGCCTCGCCGGCCCCGCACCGCCTTCGGCCGGAGCCCCGGTCCGCGTCCCG
>NZ_CDRNDK010000864.1:0-1324 GCF_977012225.1 Planomonospora algeriensis
CCGGCCAGCGCGGCCGCGGCGAAGGGCCGCAGCGCGGGCGGCGCGACGAGGGAGACGTCGGACAGGTCGCCCCGGCGCACGTCCGCCAGCACGGAGGCCAGGGCCGGGTCGGCCACGACGAGGTCAAGCAGTCCGGAAAGGCTCATTGAAATCGCCCACAGCCCCCACGACGGCAACACGAAAGGCCCCCGGACGCGCAGGACACGGGGGTTGCGCGTCCAAGACTACTTGCCCCGGTCCGGGCCGCGGGAACGATCGGGGGTCATGTGACTATTCGTAGTCAATCAGCTACTGTAAGTGATATGAGAGGAATGCGATCGGTCGCCACGCAGGGCGACCTCTTCGAGCGACGGATCCAGGAGCGGTGGACGGAGCGGCGCGGGCGCCGGCTCGACGTCCTGATCGCGGGCTGCGGCTGGCCCGACCCGCTGAACCTGGAGATGGAGAGCCGCGTCATCGGGATCGACGAGGACCACCCGGTGGTGCGGGCGAACACCTCGGCGCGGGGGGACCTCACCTCGTGGGCGCTGGGCGACCTGCGGTCGATCCCGGTGCCGCCCCGGGCCTTCGACGTGGTCTACGCGCCCTTCCTGCTGGAGCGGCTGGAGCACCCCGAGCTCGTGCTCGACCGGCTGCTCGGGGGCCTGCGGCCGAACGGGCTGCTGCTGCTGCGGATGCGGGACCGGGAGTCGGCCTACGGCACGTGCGCCCGGCTGACCCCGCGGCCGCTGCGGCGGCTGCTGTGGCCCAAGCTCGTCCCCGCGGGCACGCCGGGGCCGCTGCCCAAGGTGTACGGCCCGTCCATCTCCCGGGAGGGCATCCACGCCTACTGCCTGACCCGGGGGCTGGTGGTCACCGACGAGTTCCTCGGGACCAGCAGCCCGGCGGCCGACCGGCCGCTGGTGCGCGCCGCGTGCTCGGTGATCGAGGCCGTCTCGCGCGGCCGCATCCCCGCCTCGCACGACGAGATCACCATGATCATCCGCAAGCCGGAGGACTATTTCACGCGACTGCTCTGAACCGGACCGGTTGATGTGGGACAACCGGAGTGGCTAAAGTGGCCATATCCGACTAAGTCGATCGGGAATGTGGAGCAGATGACGGCGCCCTTCGAGTGGACCCCCGACGCCCGCGAGCTCGCCGACCTGGAGCTGCTGCTCTCCGGCGCCTACCACCCGCTGACGGGCTTCATGGGACCGGCCGACGCGCACTCCGTGGACGAGCACGGCACGCTCGCCGACGGCACGCCGTGGCCGGCCCCGGTCACGCTCGCGCTGCCCGGCGACCACCCGGCCGCCCCCGGCGACCGGATCACCCTGCGCGA
>NZ_CDRNDK010000865.1:0-1324 GCF_977012225.1 Planomonospora algeriensis
CCCGTCGGGACCGGAGTGCCGGTCGGCGCCTCGGTGGCCGTCCCCGTCGGCACCGGGCTCTGCGGCGGCGGGGGCGCGGGCGTGGCCGCCGAAGCCGCGGCCGCTCCCAGACCGCCCGAGACCAGCAGCGCCGCGGCGGTGGTGAGGACCAGCGGCCGCGGAAGACCGCGGCGGACTCCGCTCGCGCCGGCCCGCTCGCGCCCGTTCCGTCTGTCGTGATCGGTCGGTGTCACCAGGTTCTCCCGTCTGCGGTATCCGGTTGAACACCCGCCGGCCGGGACGGCGCGAGACCACCGCCCGTTCGCTCCGCCGTGGATGACGATCCCGGCGAATCCGCCGTAACGGTGATCTTTCGGCGGGCACCCCGAGGCACTGCCCCCTCCCGCGCGGCCCATGCGACCACCCCGCCGACCGGCCCCGCCCGCCCGCCGTCTTCCACCAGCTCACCCTCGAGATCCATCCGGTAGAAAAAACACCGGAGAATCCAGCGGAGGCGGAAAGGCGCCGCCCAAACGCCCCGCCCCGCCCCGGTCGCACCCGCACCCGCAGTCGCAGCACCAGCGTCAACTCCGACCCCAGCCGGTTTCTCCAACCTTGACGCACCATGCGCCGTACGCCCCGCCCCGCCCGGGTATCCCTCCATCCGCCCGGACCGCCGCCCCGCGGCACGGCGTGCCGGGACACCATCAGCGACCAGGAGAGACACCGGACATGACGCCTTCTGCGACGACCACCCGGCGGCACGGCCCCGGACACCCGCGATGACGAGCACTCTGGCCCGCACACCCTCCTCCCCCACCCCGCCGCCGCGCCCGCCGCGCATCCCGCGGCACCCGCTGACCCGCCCCACCGCCCTGCTCGGACTGATCGCCGCGCTGTACGGCACGGCCCAGCTGACGATCGTCTCACCCCGCATGGGCATCGGCTGGGACGAGGCGATCTACGCCAGCCAGTTCGCCGCCCACGCACCCCCGGCCGAGTTCAGCGCCCCCCGCGCCCAGGGCGTTCCCCTGCTGGTCGCCCCGGTGACCGCACTGACCGACTCGGTGACCGCGCTGCGCCTGTACCTCACCGCCCTGTCATCCCTGTCCCTGTACGGCGCCTTCCTCATCTGGACCCGCGTACGCCCCGGCTACACCGCCCCGCTGGCCGCGTTGCTGTTCGCCGGCTGCTGGCTGTCGCTGTTCTACGGCAACGAGGCCATGCCCAACCTGTACGTGGCGCTGACCACCGTCGCCGCCACCGGCCTGCTCTGCCTGCCCAGCCGCTCCCGGGCCGCACTCGCGGGCCTGGCCGCCGCGCTGGCCGCCTGGCCTCGCCTGCG
>NZ_CDRNDK010000866.1:0-1322 GCF_977012225.1 Planomonospora algeriensis
GGCGGCAAGGGCCACATCAAGGTCACCTACGTCATCACCAAGTGGGGCAAGGGCGTGGGCACCAAGAACCACCCCAAGCCGTTCGCCACCGGCGCCTGGGCCAAGAAGGACAAGAACCCGGCTGAGCCGGTCATGCTCTCCACTCCGGCCAAGTCCGAGCCCAGGTCTGAGAACAAGAAGGCCGCGCCGAAGACCGACGAGATCAAGGCCGAGAACGTCGCCGCCGCTTCGGACACCGGTGAAGCCGGTGGGATCTTCACCGGGTTCGCGCTCGGTGGCCTGCTCATCGCTGTCGGCGGCGCCTATGCCGGCCGTCACTTCCTGAGCGAGCGTCTGAGCGTCAAGCGCAGCTGAGCGACATCTGACTCTTCGCAGGACAGATACGAGGCCGCCACCGGATGATCCGGTGGCGGCCTCGCCGCTCCCCAGAACGACGAAGCCATGCCTATCGCCCAGGGTGAGCGGCCGCTGTGCGCCCACCGGTGTTGACGCCGTAAACGCCTGCCACTGCTTTCCCCGCCTCACCACGGAGGAGGTAGCGAGTGCTCACGGCATGAACGTGAGACATGGCCCGAAGACACAGACACCGTGCGACAGCCCTCCGACGGTGTTCCCCACTTCGCTCTCCGCTCTGTATCCAGCCCCACCCTCGGGCACGAGGCCGCTGCGGAACCGTGGAGTGTTTACGGCGTAAACACCTGCCGGGCCCGACCCGTGGTGGTCGCCGCTGCGAAAAGCCCCCCGGAGCGGCCGGATCCCCTCTCCTCCTCGCAGGCGGCACGGGCAGTGGACCGCATTCGGTCACCGTTCCGGTTCCTGATGATCACGCCTCCCCCTCCTCGCTCCGCCGAGGCGCTCCGCGGCGCTTTCACGGCTCTTTCGAAGGCTCGGGATCGCCGGTGGTGTCGGGACTTTAGGGTTTCCGGCCCCCCGCAACCGGGCCGCACCCCTGCCGCACTGGGACCGCTACGTCCAGGCGGCTTACTGGATGTCGTAGGCCGCTACGGCAGGGCCCGCACCGGCCACCCGGAACCACCGCAGCACCGGCCGCAGACCCGTCCCCGAACAAAGGAACCCGCTTCCATGACCGTCACCACCCGCTTCGCCGCCCGCGCCCTGACCACCACCGCCGCCGCCCTCACCCTGACCGGCGCGATCGTGGCCGGCGCCGCCGCAACGGCCAACGCCGACACCGGCACCGGCGAGACCGGTGAGCAGGTCATGCTCCAGGGCTCGACCACCGCCTCCTACTACTGGGACGACGCCTCCGGCCGCAACGGCGACACCGGCCTGCCCGCCTCCGGCAAGCCCATGCAGAAGGG
>NZ_CDRNDK010000867.1:0-1319 GCF_977012225.1 Planomonospora algeriensis
GGCTGCGCAAGCGGCTTAGCGAGAAGCCGCTCCCTTCAGGGAGCGGAGGAGTCACCATGCCGACCACGGTAGCCACCCCGTCGCCCCCATCGTGCGGGAGCTTCCCCGCGTCGTGCGGGAGCTTCCCCCACCGTGGGGAAGCCGGGTCGCGATCCCGCCTCCGGGCGGAGGGGGACGTCAGAGCGACAGCTCGGGATGGAGGCGGCGCATCGACCAGGTCCGCCCCCGGTGCACGGCGTAGACGCTCAGCGCCAGTCCCAGCGCGGTCCACAGCGTCAGCACCCCGCAGGCCTGCCAGATCACGGTCGGGTCGCCGCCGCTGATCAGCCGGCGCAGCGCGCTGACCACCCAGCTCATGGGCAGCCACGGCGAGATCGTCTGGAAGAAGCCGGGCGAGGTCTCGATCGGGTAGGTTCCGGCGGCGGAGGTCAGCTGGAGCATGAGCAGCGCCAGCACCGCGACCCGGCCGGCGCGCCGAGCAGGGCGTTGACCGCCTGCACGATCGCCAGGAACGCGGCCGTGGTGAGCAGCAGGATCCCGATCGTCCCGGCCCAGTGCGCCGCCTGGAGGCCGAGGGCGAACCGGAGCACCGCCGCCAGCACGCCGGCCTGCGCCGCGCCCAGGGCCAGGCCGGGCAGCCATCCGCCCAGGGCGATCCGCCAGGCGGGGGCCGTACCGGCCAGGAGACGCGGGTTGAGCGGGCGGAGCACCATGTAGGCGACCATCGCGCCGACCCAGAGCGCCAGCGGGACGAAGAACGGCGCGAAGCCGGTGCCGTAGTTGGGGACCTCGTTGACGACGGCGCTGGCCAGGGTGACGGGCTCGCTCATCATCGCGGTACGGCCGGCGCGCTCCTCCTCGTCGTAGTCGGGGATCTCCCCCGCCCCGTCGCCGAGCCTGCGGCTCAGCTCGCGCGAGCCGTCCGCGAGCTCGCCGAGCCCGCCGGAGAGCCGGTCGATGCCGCCGGTGAGCTTCCCGGCCCCGCCCTGCAGGGCGCCGACCCCGGTGTCGGCCTGGACGGCCCCGTCGCGGAGTTTCGCCACGCCGCCGCCGAACTCGGTGAGCCCGCCGGAGAGTTCTCCCGCCCCGTCGTGGAGCTTGGCCACGCCGGAGGTGATCTTCCCGTTGGCGGCCGAGGCGTCGCGGAGACCGCGGTGGACCTTCGCCGAGCCGTCAGCCAGCTTGCCGAGCCCGTCGTCGAGCCGGTTCACCGCCTCTCGGGCCTGGTCGATCGTGCGTGCGGCGCCGGAGGCGCGGTCGGCCAACCGGTCGGCGTACCGGGCGGCCTCGGCTGCGCGGGGGGCGCTCTGCCGGGAGCC
>NZ_CDRNDK010000868.1:0-1306 GCF_977012225.1 Planomonospora algeriensis
GGACGAGTGGACCAAGCTGGACAAGGACCCCAAGAACCTGGGCACCCTCAGCAAGAAGGGCGAGCCCTTCTCGGTCACCCGCTACTACACCCAGCAGTGGGTCAAGCCGGGCTCGGACCTCAAGTACTTCAAGAAGGTCTACCTGGTCCGCGACGGCGGCATCAAGGACGTCGGTCGCCTCGGTGACAACGTCGGTGGCCAGGGCTTCGCCTGGAACCAGAAGACCGGCCAGAAGGTGTTCGTGTTCGGCTACCCGGCCGACGCCCACCCCGACGGCCACAAGGCCTACACCGGCATCACGCCGAAGTGGTGCTACGGCACCACCACCGGCAAGACCTACACCCACGCCGCGACCAAGGTCGAGGAGCACGTCGGCCTCAAGTGCGCGATGACCCCGGGCGCCGACGGCTCCCCGTGGCTCATCAAGTACAGCAACGCCAAGCGTCTGGGCTACGTCAACGGTGTCACCAGCCTCTTCGGTGACCAGGACAAGAACGACCGCTACGACCTCAGCACCTCGGCGTACTTCGACGGCGAGACCGCCGCGATCTACAACCAGGCTGCGGCCGTGTGGTCCGGCTCGTTCGTCACCAAGTAAAACCGACGAACACCCGAACCCGCAGGGGTCCAAACCCTGAAGGTTCACCCAGCTCCATCCGAGGGGCCCGGCGTTTCGCCGGGCCCCTCGGCCATTTCCACGACCCGGACACCGCAGCCGGCCCGGTGCGGCGGGACGGTGGAGCAGGAGCTCCGGGCACCCGGGTTCCGCCTCTCGACCTTCGGGCCCGGACTTTCCGGCTGCCACCCAGCCGTCCTGACGCCCTGAGACACTCTGAGGAGCCCTGGACACGCCGCCCTTGCCTCCGGATGCGTGTTTCCATGGCCCTGGAGGCTCAGAAGCCCGGTACCCGGGGTCTTACGAGCGCCCGCGGCCGGGCGTGTTCGGAGGAGGACGTCTTCCCCCTCCGGAGGAACCGCTCGACGCGAAAGGGGCCCGGCGATCCGCCGGGCCCCTTTCGAGTTCCGTTAGACGTGGCAGGTCCCGAATCGGTGCCATCTCTTCGATGTGATCTGCGTCACATAGGACCGATAACCGAACGTACGCGGACACTCACGCCACATCGGCATCACTTACAACATCCTTATGTTGATCTGCGAAAACGCCGCAGATCACATCTATCCCTTTTCCGCTCCCAAACCCGAGATCAGGTAACGGAACGGTCTCAGCCGGGGCGACCGTCACTTTCAATCCCGAAGCGGCTTCCGCTTTTCAAGATCGGGCCTGTATGTTCCTGGCTATCCCTTT
>NZ_CDRNDK010000869.1:0-1306 GCF_977012225.1 Planomonospora algeriensis
CCGGCGGCGGCGCGCCGTGGCGGACCGGTCGTCACCGGCCCCAGGTGAAGCGGGGCGGGCGGCGCTCCAGGAAGGCCGCGACGCCCTCGGCCAGCTCGTCCCGGGAGGCCCGCTGCCATGCCCGGAAGCCGTCCTCCCCCGCCCTGCCGTCCACGATCTCCTTGCTCGCCGCCAGGGTGAGCTGCGACCGTCCGGTCATCGTGCGGGCCAGGCCGTACACCCGGCCGGCCAGCTCCCCGGCCGGCAGGACCTCGTCGACCAGGCCGATGCGCAGCGCCCGCTCGGCGTCGACCAGGTCGGCGGTGTAGAGCAGCGACTTGGCCGCGGAGGGGCCGACGTGGTCGACCAGGCGGCGGGTGGAGGAGAGCGGGTAGACGATGCCGAGCTTGGCCGGGGTGATCCCGAAGCGGGCGCCGTCGGCGGCCAGGCGCAGGTCGCAGGCGAGCGCGAGCTGGCAGCCGCCGCCCACGCAGAAGCCCTCGATCATCGCGATCACCGGTTTGGGGAACCGGGTCAGCGCCCGCTCGGCGGTGACGGTCAGCGCGGTGTCGTCGCCGCCCTCGGAGAGCTCGGCGATCTCGGAGATGTCCGCACCGGAGCAGAAGGTCCCGCCCGCCCCGGTGAGCACGAGCACCCGCACGCCCGGGTCCGCCGCGAGCGGCTCCAGGACGCCGGGCAGCGCCCGCCACATGTCCGCGCTCATCGCGTTGCGCTTGTCCGGTCGGTCGATCGCGAGTGTGGCGACGTGCTCGGCGGGGTCGCCGAGGGTCAGCCGGAAGCCGTTGCGGATCTGCACGAGGTAGATTCTCCCGGGAGCCCTGTTCGATCATGCGGCCGGACCCCGCTCCCCCCGGACGCCCGAAGCTGTGAGGCCGAATGTTCGGAATCATCCGCCCGTGCGGCGAGCACACGTGCCCGTCGCTGCGCCGCGCGTGGGAGGCCCATCTGTGCGGGCTCTGCCTGACCCTGCGCGACGGGCAGGGCCAGGCGGCGCGGCTGGCCGCCAACTACGACGGCCTGATCGTCTCGGTGCTCGCCGAGGCCCAGCTGCCGGCCGCCTCCCCGCACCGGAAGGCGGGCCCGTGCGCGCTGCGCGGATTCCGGTCCGCCGACGTGGTGGACGCCCGGGCGCGGGGGGCCCGCCTGGCCGCCTCGGTCTCGCTCGTGCTGGCCGCGGGCAGGATCCGCGACCACGTCGCCGACGGCGATTCCGCCGCCGCCACCGCTCCGGTCCGCGGTCTGCTCGCCGTCCGCTGGGCCTCGGCCGGGGCCCGGATCGGGGCCGGGGTCGGATTCGACACCGCCG
>NZ_CDRNDK010000870.1:0-1299 GCF_977012225.1 Planomonospora algeriensis
CCGTTGCCCGGCCGCCCCGAGCGCGAGAGCGGCTCCCCGGCCCGTACCGTCAGGCGGCCGCCGGGGTCGTGGCGACCCCGGCGGCGCACCGTCCGCCCGATCAGTCCCCGGTCCTCTGGACCAGAGTCGCGGTGGCGGTCTGGCTCCGGCCGTCGCGGAGGTAGACGAGAGTGACCTTGTCGCCCGGCTTGAGCCCGCGCACCACGCCCACCACGGTGTCCCCGTCCTCGACCGCGGTGTCGTTGATCTTCGTGATCACGTCGCCCTGCCTCAGGCCCGCCTGGGCCGCCGGGCCGCCCTCGGTGACCTGGCTGACCAGCGCGCCCGCGGTGTCACCGGCGGCGTCGGCGAGACCGACGCCCAGGAAGGCGTGGACGACCTTACCGGTCTCGATGAGCTGGTCGGCGACCTGCCGGGCGGTGTTGATCGGGATCGCGAAGCCGACGCCGATGCTGCCGTCGCCGCCGTTGGTGGCGATGGCGGTGTTGATGCCGATCACCTGCCCGGAGGAGTCGACCAGCGCCCCGCCGGAGTTGCCGGGGTTGATCGCCGCGTCGGTCTGGATGGCGCCGCCGATGGTGGTGACCTGTGCGGCGCCCTGCTGCCGGCGCTCACCGCCCCAGCCGGGCGGGAGCTGCTGCTCCCGTTCGCCGCCGACGGTCACCGTCCGGTCGAGCGCGCTGACGATGCCCGCGCTGACCGAGCCGGACAGGCCGAGCGGGCTGCCGATGGCCAGGACGGAGTCGCCCACCTTGAGCCGGTCGCTGTCGCCGAGCGAGGCCGCCGTGAGGCCGGAGACGTTCTCGGCCCTGATGACCGCCAGGTCGGTGGCCGGGTCCGTGCCCACGATCCTGGCCGGGGCCGTCCTGCCGTCGCTGAACTTGACGGTCACCCGGCCGTCCTGGCCTGCGGAGCCCACCACGTGGTTGTTGGTCAGGATCAGCCCGTCGGCGGAGAGCACCACGCCCGAGCCCTCCCCGCCGCCGGTGGCCGTCTTGACCTCGATCGAGACGACCGCGGGCTGGACGGCCGCGGCGACATCGGCGACCGTGGTCACGTTGCCGGCGGCGCTGACCACCGGGGCCGCGGAGGAGACGAGCGCGGGGCCGTCGTCGAAGGCGGTCGCGGCGAAGGCCCCCGCCACTCCACCGCCCACGGCCATGGCGGCCAGCGCGAGACCCGCTCCCAGCTTCTGCATCCCGCTCAACCGGCCCCGCTGGGCGGGCACCGTGACGGGCGCCGTGACGGGCGCCGTGACGGGCGCCGTGACGGGCGGCGTCACCGGCGGTGCGGGAGGCC
>NZ_CDRNDK010000871.1:0-1297 GCF_977012225.1 Planomonospora algeriensis
TCGGTTCTCCCCAGATGCGATTCAAGAGAGGGCTCAAGCCTAATGTTCAAGAAGCTACCCGGCGACCAGGTCTCCGGCCTGGTCTCCACGACTCCTGACACCGCCGTGGTGTTCCGCCCGGCCGTCGTCCAGACCCCGGTCGTCGTCACGATCGCAATCTTCATTGGCCGCCTGATCGCCGGGCTCGTCCGGCTCGTCTGGCGGCACCCCGTCGCCGTGGCCCTGGCCGTCGCTCCTGTCACCATCGCCTGGCTGTACGGCTGGCGCGTCGCCCTGGTCGCCGTCACCGTCCCCGTCTCCGTCGTCGTGCCGTGGGCGCTGTTCGACCGGGACTCGTTCAACGTCTGGATCGGCTGGCGGCTGCTGGCCTGGTGGCGGCTGCTCTGGGTCTACCGGCGGCACTGGCAACCGGTGATGATCGTCTCCGGGCTCGGCCGTCACCTGCACGGCCGGGACTACCTGCCCCGCATCCTGCACGTCCGCTGCACCTCCTGGGCCGACGTGGTCACGGTCAAGATGCTCGCCGGGCAGTCGGTCAAGGACTGGGCCGACCGGCTCGACCACCTCGCCCACGGCTTCGGCGCCACTTCCTGCCGGGTCGCGGTCGCCCGTGCGGGCCGCCTGCTGGTGACCTTCCCCCGGCGTGATCCGCTGGCCGTCCCGCTGCCGGCCGTTCCCGTTCCGGACGGGGCGTCGGTGGGGCCGGTCGAGGTCGGCATACGGGAGGACGGCAGGCCGTACCGGCTCGCGCTGCACGGCACCCACGTCCTCGTCGCGGGCGCGACCGGGGCCGGGAAGGGCTCGTTCCTGTGGTCGGTCGTTCGGGGCCTGATCCCGGCGGTCCTGGCCGGCCTGGTCGAGATCTGGGCGCTGGATCCCAAGCTCATGGAGCTGTCCTTCGGCCGGTCGATCTTCGGGGACCGCTACGCCGCCGATCCGGCCGCATGCGCCGATCTGCTGGATGACGCGGTCAAGGTCATGCAGGAGCGCGCGGGACGGTTCGCCGGGGTCCGGCGTTCCCACGTTCCGACCGTGGAGGACCCGTTCGTCCTGGTGCTCGTCGACGAGGTCGCGTTCCTGACCGCCTACCAGTCCGACCGGGCCCTGAAGCAGCGCATCTCCGCCGCGCTGGCCACGCTCACCACGCAGGGCCGGGCGGTCGGCGTCGGGGTCATGGCGGCGCTCCAGGACCCGCGCAAGGAGGTCATGAACATCCGCAACCTGTTCCCGGACAAGATCGCACTCCGGCTCGACGAGTCCGAACAGGTGGACATGGTCCTCGGCGACGGTGCCCGCG
>NZ_CDRNDK010000872.1:0-1297 GCF_977012225.1 Planomonospora algeriensis
CGCTCTTCGACTGATCGCACGCGACTACCGCCCGAATCGCCAAACTCGCGACTGATCAAGATCCAATGGCGAAGCCTGCCCTGCCCGACGGGCACATGCCCACCCCTTACGGGTGCGCTTCGCCACTTGAAATTCCTCATCCCAGGTCACGGCACTGCCGCCGAAGACGATCCCCTGGCACAGGACAGCCCAGTTCTTCCCTGCCGCGTGCTGTCATCTTCGCTGCGCGCCGACACCTCGCCGCAGCTCGATCGCCGACGTTCGTGGGGTGAGTGATCATGTCGGGCCGCAACGACCGCTCCCGCCGACCGCGGCAGTCCGCGCTCCCGGGATGCATGACCGGGCTGCCGATAGCAGCGACAAGGCCGCGGGTCATCGGTGGCCGGTCGCGGCGGGGCCGGGAAAGGTAAACTCGGCCCACGACGGGGCCGGGCGGTGTGTGTTTTCACCGTAGCACACGGTGATCGTCCTGCTGTCAGGCGGTGAGGCGGCAAGCGGTCTCGCCGGAGCGGTCGACTGCGGCCGGGTCGGGCTGGCGGCGATCACGGTCCGCGTCAACGAAGCGGTGGGCCGCCATGGCGGAGACCGCGAGGATCCTGATCGCAGGAAACCGCCGGTGACCTGCGCACTGACACCTCATGCAGATTCCTGCTGACATCCCGGTGCAGAGTCGCGAACGATCTCGAAGTGGCCATGCCGCGACGCGACGTCAACTTGCGGGAATTGCCATTCCCGGTAGTTGGTGAACAGCCCCCGCCCCGCAACAGACTGGATTTATTCATTTGTATTTTCTGGAAATTAAAAAATGCTAGGCTCGCCGCATGACACAGGAGGCGACCGCGCCGCGACCGTGCAAGCATTGCGGGACACCCGTGGAACAGCGCCCTGGACGGGGACGCCCCCGCGCTTACTGCCCGCTCGGCGACTGCCAGGCCGCCGCCAAGCGGGAGCGGGAGCTGCGCCGCGCCACCCCGGGCCTGGAGGGCGCGCTGGCCCGGGCGGAGGAGTTCTACGAGCGCATGGAGAAGGGGATGGCCGCGGCGATCGCCCCCCTAGCCCACGTGCTGGCCGAGGAGCTGAGCCCCGCCGGGGTGGAGGCCCGGGTGAGCGCGGTGCAGGCCGAGGCGCACACCCGGGTCGCCATCGCGCGCACCGAGCGGGAGCAGGCCTTCGAGCAGGTACGGCTGGCCCGCGAGGCCGCCGAGCACGCCCGCCGGGAGCGCGACACCATGGCGGAGCGGACGACTGAGGCGCTCGCCGAACGCGACACCGCGCTGCGCGACGCCGAGACGGCCCG
>NZ_CDRNDK010000873.1:0-1294 GCF_977012225.1 Planomonospora algeriensis
GATGAACACGATCCCGCCGAGAACCCCGCCGCGGAACCCCCGCCGGACGCCGTGCCGGATGCGGAGGGCGGGCCGCCGCCACGGGAGGACGAGACCGTGCCGGACGCCGTGCCGGACGAGGAGCCGCCCACCGTGCCGGACGCGGAGGTGGGCGAGAGCCGGACGGTGGCCGCCCGGTCGGGAGCCGACACCGACTTCCCTGACCGGCCGATTCCCGCGGATCCGGTCGAGCCCTCCCCGCCGTGGGAGGAGAGCGCCGTCGAGTCCAAGAGCCCCGAGCCGGACGCGGGCCCGTCGTCCTGAGACGGCTCGTCGTCCTGATCCGGGCCTGCGGCGGCCCGCCCCTCCCGGAGGGGCGGGCCGGGCCGCCGTCCGCCCGTCAGACGAAGGCCCCGGTCCCGGTGATCGCGCGGCCCACGATCAGGCTGTTGATCTCCCGCGTCCCTTCGTAGGAGTAGATCGCCTCCGAGTCCGCTACGAACCGGCCCATGCCGTAGTCGAGGACGATCCCGTTGCCACCCATGATCTCGCGGCCCCAGCCCACCGCCTCGCGCATCCGGGCCGTGCAGAACGCCTTGGCCATCGCCGAGTGCTCGTCCTTGTAGACGCCCGCGTCCTGGAGCTGCGCCAGCCGTACCACCATGCCGAGCGAGCAGGTGACGTTGCCGAGCATGCGCACCAGCAGGTCCTGCACGAGCTGGAAGCCGGCGATCGGCCGGCCGAACTGCTCGCGCTCCTTGGCGTAGGC
Source organism: Planomonospora algeriensis (assembly GCF_977012225.1). Lineage (NCBI taxonomy): Bacteria > Bacillati > Actinomycetota > Actinomycetes > Streptosporangiales > Streptosporangiaceae > Planomonospora > Planomonospora algeriensis. Next base: position 749 of record NZ_CDRNDK010000873.1, read on the forward strand.
CAGCGCCGTCTCGTAGGCGCCCATCATGCAGCCCACCGCCTGCCAGGCGACGCCGCCCCGGGTCTGGCGGAGGATGGCGGCGGTGTCGCGGAAGCCGTTCGCGCCCTGCAGCCGGTTCGTCTCCGGGACCGGGCAGTTGGTCAGCGTGATGTCGGCGTTCTGCACGGTCCGCAGCGCGATCTTGTTCTCGATCCTGGTCGCGGCGAAGCCGGGGGTGCCCTTCTCGACCACGAAGCCCTTGACCTGGCCGTCGGCCTCGTCCTTGGCCCACACCACCACCAGGTCGGCGAAGGTCGCGTTGCCGATCCACCGCTTGGCGCCGTTGAGCACCCAGGTGTCGCCCTCGCGCCGGGCGGTCGTGCGCAGTCCCGCGGCCACGTCGGAGCCGCCGTCGGGCTCGGTCAGGGCGAAGGCGCCGATCTTCTCCATCGCGGCCATCGGCGGCAGCCACCGCTCCCGCTGCTCCTCCGAGCCCAGCCGGTCGACGCTCCCCATCGCCAGCCCGTTGTGCACGCCGAAGAACGTCCCCATCGACGGGTCGACCCG
>NZ_CDRNDK010000874.1:0-1284 GCF_977012225.1 Planomonospora algeriensis
ATGCGGCGCGCGGCGGCGGCGGCGGACGGGACCGGCACGGTCAACACGGTCGGCACGGTCGGCACGGTCGGCGCGATCGGCACAGTCGGCCAGGTCGGCGAGGTCACAGTCGTCGGTCTCGGCCCGGCGGGCCGGCCGTGGCTGACGCCGGAGGCGCAGGAGGCGCTGGCCGCCGCCGACACGCTCGTCGGGTACGGCCCCTATCTGGACCGGGTCCCGCCCAACCCGCGTCAGCGCCGCCACGCCACCGACAACCGGGTGGAGGCCGAGCGGGCCGCGCACGCGCTGGAGCTGGCCATGGCCGGGTCCCGGGTGGCCGTCGTCTCCTCCGGCGACCCGGGCGTGTTCGCGATGGCGAGCGCGGTGCTGGAGGTGGCCTGCGAGCCGCGCTTCTCCGGCGTGCCGGTGCGGGTGCTGCCGGGACTGACCGCGGCGCACGCGGTCGCCAGCCGGGCGGGGGCCCCGCTCGGGCACGACTACTGCGTGCTGTCGCTGTCGGACCTGCTCAAGCCGTGGGAGGTCGTGGCGGAGCGGATCAGCGCGGCGGCGCGGGCGGACCTGGTGCTGGCGATCTACAACCCCGCCTCCCGGAGCCGGACCTGGCAGGTGGCCGCGGCCCGCGACCTGCTGCTGGAGCACCGCGCGCCGGAGACGCCGGTGGTCGTCGGCCGGGACGTCGGCGGCGCGGGCGAGAGCGTGACGGTGACGACCCTGGCCGAGCTGGATCCGGCGGCGGTGGACATGCGCTGCCTGCTGCTGGTGGGCTCCTCGACGACGCGGGTGGCCGACCGCGGCGACGGCCGCCGGGTGGTCTTCACCCCCCGCCGCTACCCGGCATGACACGTCCGGCACGAGTACGGCGGGGCCGTTCCGCCCCGCCGTCCCCGGCGCTACCCGGCCGCGCCGGCGGCGGTCTCCAGCCAGGCGACCGCCTCCTCGACCGTCGGCACCGCGGGCACGCCGCCGGGTGCGGGCGGGCGTCGCACGACCACGACCGGCAGGCCCAGCTCGCGGGCGGCGTGCAGCTTGGCCGTGGTCATCTCGCCGCCGCTGTCCTTGGTGACCAGCACGTCGATCCGGTGCTCGCGCATCAGGGCGAGCTCGCCCTCGCGGGTGAAGGGACCCCGGCTCAGCAGCACCTCCGCCCGGCGCGGCAGCGGCGGCTCGGGCGGGTCCACCGAGCGGGCCAGGAACCACAGCCCGTCCAGGCCCGCGAAGACCGGCAGGCTGCGGCGGCCGGTGGTGAGGAAGACCCGCTCCCCCAGCGCGGGCAGCAGCGCGGCC
>NZ_CDRNDK010000875.1:0-1279 GCF_977012225.1 Planomonospora algeriensis
CCCGCCCGAGCGGGGCGCGCGATGCGGCCGGCGCGCCGTACGGCCCTCAGCCCGTCACGCCGTGTAGCCCGGGATGTCGATGCCCCCGGCCTCGCAGATCCGGGCCAGCGGCCGGGAGGCCACGATCAGCCGGCCCGTCCTGCCGAGTGGGGCGACGGTCTCGGCCACGGCCGGGACCGCCGACTGGCGGGCGTGCCGCGCGGCCGCGACCAGTCCGTTGAAGACGGCCTGGCCGTTGTCCGAGTGGCTGACGCCGGCCAGGATCCGGCAGGCCCGCTCGGCGGGCGGGTCCAGCGGCTGGGCGCCCGCCACGGGCCCGGCCGCGATCCCCGCCGCGATCCCCGCCATGAGCCCGGCCGCGATCGTCGCTCCTATCATCGTCTCCCCCTGATTTCCGGTGATTTTTCCCGGTCAGGGGCCTACCCGGTCGGTGGGAGGGTCATCCGGCGGCCGGTCCGGTGCCGGGATCGCCGGCCCTGGCCGGACGGCCTGGCCGGGATGGGCTGAGCCCCGGACCGAGGCCGCCGCGCCTTCAATCAGATCGTTGAACCTTTTGTGTAGGCTTTTAGTACATTTTCGATTGTTAGTGAGGACATACCTTAAAAATGCGGTTGCGACCCATCGATCTGGCGCGTGAACACGGCCTGTCCACGCAGGCGGTGCGCAACTACGAGGAGGCGGGCATCCTGCCGCCGGCCGGGCGCTCACCGCACGGCTACCGCGTCTACACCCCGCGCCACGCGGCGGCGTTGCGGACGTTCCTGGCGCTGATCCCCGCGCACGGCCACGCGACCGCGGGGGCGATCATGCGGGCCGTGAACGGCGGCGCGGTCGGGGAGGCGCTGCGGCTGATCGACGAGAGCCACGCCCAGCTGGCCGGTGACCGGCGCACGCTGGAGGCGGTGGAACGGGCGCTGCGCGACCTGGTGCCGCCGCATGACACGGAGCCGGGCGTGACGTTCATCGGGCCGCTGGCGCGCAGGCTCGGCATCCGGCCGGCGACGCTGCGCAAATGGGAGCAGGCCGGGTTGTGCGTGCCCCGCCGCGACCCGCGCACCGGATACCGCGTCTACACCCCCGCCGACGTGCGCGACGTGCTGCTGGCCCACCAGCTGCGGCGGGGCGGGTACGGGCTGGAGCAGATCGCGCGGGTGCTGGAGCGGGTACGGGCGGCGGGCGGCCCGGAGCCGCTGCAGGCGACGCTGCAGGAGTGGCGTGACCGGCTGACGGCACGGGGCCTGGCGATGCTGGCGGGCGCGGGCGCGCTGGACGACGTCCG
>NZ_CDRNDK010000876.1:0-1276 GCF_977012225.1 Planomonospora algeriensis
GCGGCCGGGCGCGGCCTGGAGGTGGAACTGCCGCACCGGGGCAGGCTGCCGGGGAGTCCGGGTTCGACGGCGTGCTGCGGGACCTGGCCTCCCGCGCCGACCTGGCCACGGCCCGCGCCACCGCCAAGTTCACCGAGTATCCGGCGGGCCATCTGGAGCTGGCCGGACCCGCCTGGCCGTGGCGTCCGACGGCGTGGGCCGCCTTGGCCCTCGCCGCGGCCGCGGGGACCGGGATGCTTGCCGGGAGAAGAAGGATGAATACCCTGATCGTCGTGGGTAGCAGAATGTTCAAACCCAGACGATGAAGGAGAAAAACGTGGCTCTCCCCACCCTCACCCCCGAACAGCGTCAGGCGGCTCTCGCCAAGGCCGCCGAGACGCGGGCGGCCCGCGCCAAGCTGCTGGCCGACGTCAAGTCCGGGACGGTCACCTTCAAGCAGCTGCTCGACCGGGACGACGAGATCGCCAAGCGCATCAAGGTGTCCCAGGCGCTGCGCGCCCTGCCCGGGGTGGGCACCGTGAAGGCGGCCCAGCTGATGGCGCAGGCCGACGTGGACGAGGCCCGCCGCCTGGGCGGGCTCGGCGCCCAGCAGCGCCGCAAGCTCATCGAGGCCATCTCGCGCTGACCCGCCGGCCGGCGTCGTCTCTCCGCCCGCCACCCGATCGCCGCAGAGCGCTCCGGGCGGGCGGAGGACGGCGCCGGCCCCCGGCCGCGGCATCCCCGATGCCGCTCCGAGAGCGTACGGCGCGCTCCGGGGGCATACCGCCGGCCGCCGGGGGTAACGGCGCCCTCATGAGCGACGACCGTCCCGACTCCGCACACCGCAGGCCCGAAGGGCTGGACGACGCCACCGTCGAGGCGCTGGGCAAGCTGTCCGAGGCGCTGGAGACGACCGAGCGGGCCCGCGGGCACCTCTACACCTTCCACCAGCTCACCGGCCACGCCGACCTGATGCTCGACGAGGCGGTGGAGCTGCTGCGCGCCGCCGGGCACGACCGGCAGGCCGACGAGGTCTCCGCCGAGATCATCGGGCGCAACGTGATCGAGGGCCGGTGGACCTTCCAGATCGTCGAGGACTACGACGACGGCTACCACCGCTGCTTCCGCGAGCTGGAGGAGCGGATCAGGAACGAGCTGGCGGGGGGTCGCCGCCACCTCTACGAGGCGGAGATGAAGGAGCGCCGCCGCACGCGCGGCCGTCCGGGGCACGAGGCCGTACCCGATTGACTTCCTCCCCCGCCTAAAGGCGGGGGATTCCAGCGGTCGCCCGCTGGGG
>NZ_CDRNDK010000877.1:0-1275 GCF_977012225.1 Planomonospora algeriensis
GCCCCCTCGCGGGCTCCTTCGCTCCTCGGTCCAGACGCCGGAGCCCCCTCGCGGGATCAGTCGGTGATCTCGGCGGCGGGCAGGGCGGGGGCGTCCAGGACGCGGGCGATCCAGCGCTCGGGGCGGGAGATCTCGTCCTGGTCCGGAAGGGTCTCGGGGGAGGTCCAGACCTTGTTGAAGCCGTCCATCCCGGCGCGGTCGACGACGGTGCGGACGAAGGCGGAGCCCTCGGCGTACTGCTTCATCTTGAGGTCGATGCCGAGCAGCTTGCGGACCGTGCGGTCGAGGCGGGAGCCGCCCTCGCGGCGGTGGTGGAACTTGGCCCGGATGTCGACGACCGAGGGGACCACGCCGGGTCCGACGGCGTCCATCACGTAGTCGCCGTGGCCCTCGACCAGGGTCATCACCGCGGTGAGACGGTCGAGGATCTCCTTCTGCTCGGGCGTCTGGATCGCGTCGATGAGGTTGCCCTCACCACCTCGGACCGCGTCGGCGACCGCGTCGGCGGCCGAGCGGAGCCGGTCGAGGAGCGTGGGGAGGTCCAGGTCGGAGGCGAGCAGGAACTCGGTCATCTGGTCCCGGACGTACGTCCGCAGCCAGGGGACGCCGGTGAACTGGACCCGGTGGGTCTCCTCGTGCAGGCAGACCCAGAGGCGGAAGTCCTTGGGGTCGACGCCCAGCTCGCGCTCGGCGTGCACGATGTTGGGCGCGACCAGGGTGAGGCGGCCGACGGGCGCCTGGCCGGAGGGGTCCGGCGGGAGGAAGAGCTCGTACTGCCCCAGCACCCGCGAGGCGAGGAAGGCCAGCACCGCGCCGACCTCGACGCCCGTGATGCGCGAGCCCACCGCGGTCACCACGGCCGGGGTCTGCCCCTTGCGGGCGGCCATCCGCTCGGTCAGCGGCTCCAGCACCACCCGGAAGCCCTCGACGTTGGCCTTGATCCAGCCCGGCCGGTCGACGATCGTGGCGGGCTGTGGCGCCGTGTCGGTGTCGATCCGGGTGAACTCCCGGACGTGGCCCTCGGCCACCCGGGACAGCCGCCGCAACTCGGCGACCGCCTCCCGCGCCTCCTCCCGGCTCACCTGCGGCCCGGGGCGCACCAGGCGCGTTCCGGTCGCTACGGCCAAGTCCCAGTCGATCACCTGCATACCGTCCACCGTACGTGCTGCTCTCCCGGACCGCGCGGATTACCCTCGACGTACGGCTCCGCCCCGTCCACCCGCGGCCCGCCGCACGCCCCGCCCGCCCGCGGCCCGCTGCTCGGTCTCGAGTCGC
>NZ_CDRNDK010000878.1:0-1268 GCF_977012225.1 Planomonospora algeriensis
GTAGCTGCGCATCGTGGCCAGGATGGACGGGGCCGAGGCGGTGCGGACGCGGCAGCGGTCCTCGCCGAAGGTCACGTCCCGAACATAATGATCTTGATTTTCGATCGACCACTCGCCTCTGGCGAGCTCGGCCAGGCGGCGGGGACCGGCCAGGTCGGCGCTCAGGCTGGTGACGCCCAGCACCGCCACGGCCGAGACCGGCTTCCAATCCAGGTCGTAGACGTAACGCTCGATGAGGAAGACCTGCTTGACATGCGGGAAGCGGATGCCGGGCGGGGCGGCCATCACCTGGATGGTGCGGATCTCGGTACGGCCGTGGCCGCGGTCGTAGGTGCTCCATCCGATCGGCACGTCCCTCCAGGCCAAGGCGTCGAGCTGGTCGAACAGGCCGGGCTGGTTGCCGCCGACCGGCAGAACGTAGAACGCTCCGCGATCGTGCAGGTAGCGGGCATGGGAGCGCTGGGTGTGCATCCGGTCGGCGCTGATCACCACATTGGTCAGACTCGGCAGCTGGTCCAGCAGCGGGGCGAAGGCGGTGATCTCGTTGCTCTTGGAGCCGACGTCGAGGGTGGCGACCATGAGGGCGTCGGCGGCCAGCTGCGCGCCGAGCCGGTGCCGGGCGGGCCGGTCTGCGCCTGCGCTGCCGCGCGCCGTCTTGCCGTCGACGGTCATCGGGATCAGCTCATCGGGGTCGTCGTACAGCTCAGCCAGCTGGCCGGCGCGGTGGGCGGCGTAGGCGGCGTCCACGGCTGCGGCGTTGACCTGGGCGATCGTGCGGCACACGGTGTCGGGGTGCGGGGCGGTGAACTCGCCGGTCCGCCGGTCGCGGCGGGCCCCGAGCCGGGCCAGGACCTCCTGCGGCGCGTGGGTGATCCAGTGCCGGATCCCGGCGTAGGAGGTGGCTCCGGACACGATCGCGGCCTGGACCAGGGCCAGGATCGCTGTCAGCGGGTGGCGGCGTCCACGCGGGTCGCGGGGATCGGGGATCTGTGCCCACACCTGGCGAAGGTCGGTCATGTCCGCGGTCTCCGCCTCGTAGGAGAGTTCGCGCTGGTCAATGTCGCTGACGATGGTGGTGATGGCGGACAGGACGGGCGGCATGACACACTGCACGGACAACGAGGCTCCGGTAGATCGGATTGGCGTGAGAACCGCCGTTCTACGGGGCCTTGTTGCATTCCAGGCCATCGCCACGCCGTACGCGATCAAGCCGTGACCTGCACCGGCTCACCCGCTCGTCTCAACATCCGAGAACTCCGTCAGCCCTG
>NZ_CDRNDK010000879.1:0-1262 GCF_977012225.1 Planomonospora algeriensis
CCCTGCCCGCTCGGCCCGCTCGGCCCGGTCCGGCCCTGCCCGCTCATCGCGGTCCGGGCGCGGCCGGGGCCCCGGTCAGGGCCATGACGTCTCCGTGGACGGGCAGACGACGAGTTCCCTGACCTCGCAGCCCTCCGGCTGGCTCAGCGCGAACACCACGGCGGCGGCCACGTCCTCAGGCCTGTTGAGCCGCGCGTCGGGCCCCGGCTTGTACTGCGGGTCGCGGTCGTCGAAGAAGTGGGTCTGCATGCCGCCGGGGATCAGCAGGGTCACGCCCACCTGCCCGGCGAGCTCGGCCGCGAGCGCCCGGGTGAACCCGACGACCGCGAACTTCGACGCGCAGTAGGCGGTGGCGTCGCTCAGCGCGCGCAGGCCGAGCGTGGAGGCGCAGGTCACGATCCGCCCGCGGGAGGCGGTCAGGTACGGCAGCGCGGCGCGGACGACCGAGGCGGTGCCGAGCAGGTTGACCTGGATCACCCGCTCCCAGCGGTCGGCGGGGACGTCGGCCAGGCGGCCGCAGGCGTCGGTGCCCGCGGCGGTGACGACGCCGTCGAGCCCGCCGGCCCGCTCCGCCAGCTCGGCGACGGCCCGCTCCGCCTCCCGCCGGTCGGACAGGTCGGCCACCACGTGCTCGACGTCGTAGGCGGGGACGTTCAGGTCGGCGACCAGCGGCCGCCCACCGGCCTTGGCGACGGCCTCGGCGCAGGCCAGGCCGAGGCCGGACGCGCCGCCGGTGATCAGGATGTTCCCCAGTGTCGCAGGCATTGCCGTTCCTCCAGGTCTCACAGCGCCGCGCGGGCGGCGGCGATCAGGTTGGTCGTGGACTGTCCGGGGACCAGGGGGAGGATGACGATCTCGCCGCCGGCGCGGCGGACGACCTCGGCCTCGGGCAGGTCGGACTCGGCGTAGTCGCCGCCCTTGACCCACACGTCGGGCCGGAGCCGCTCGATCAGCGCGGCGGGGGTGCTCTCGTCGAAGACCGCCACGGCGTCGACGCACTCCAGCGCGCGCAGCACCTCGATTCGGTCCTCCTCGCCCACGACGGGACGCCCGGCCCCCTTGAGGCGGCGGACGGAGTCGTCGGAGTTGACGCAGACGATCAGCGCGTCGCCCAGCGCCCTGGCCCGCCGCAGCAGGCTGACGTGGCCGGCGTGGAGCAGGTCGAAGCAGCCTCCGGTGGCGACCAGCCTGCCTCCCGCGGCGCGGACCGCCCGGGCGGCCTCCAGGGGCGTGCGCGGCCGGTCGCCCAGGCCGGGGAACCG
>NZ_CDRNDK010000880.1:0-1257 GCF_977012225.1 Planomonospora algeriensis
GGCCGCCATGGGCAGCAGGAAGACGGAGAAGGCGTAGTAGAGCACGCCGTAGCCGATGGTCTGGGTGACGGCCAGGGCGGCGACGATCCGCGCACCTTGGCGCCGGGAACGCGGCAGGCCGCCGCCCCCGGCATCAGGGGCGACGGTCCCGGTGGCGGTGGACCTCACGTGGCCCCGCCGGAGCAGGAGATCAGGCGGCGGCCGATGACCGTCGTGCCCCAGACGCCGCCGGTCCCGGTGATGAAGCCCTGAGCGGCCAGCCGCCAGACCAGGGTGTCGGCCAAGCGCGCAACGGCTGGGGCGTAACCGGGATGAGCGCTCGTCTCACGGGTGGCGAGCAGGTATCCGGTCAACCGGTCGGTGCTCAGTGGGCCGCGGGTGCAGATCAGGCGCAGGGCCTCTTTCTGTGGTGCGGTGGGGTGGCCGTCGGGCATGACCGAAGCTCGCCTTTCTTCGACTGGTCGTGGTGCGGGTTAGCCGCAGCAGCCGCCACCATCGGTGGTGGCGGACACCCCGGCCAGGGGCAGCGGGGTGGCCAGCAGGCCGCCGCTGATCCCGGTGGCCAGCCCGACCCGCGTCTCCTGGGCCTCAGCCAGGTTCGAGGAGCACACGCCCGTCTCGGGAAGGTCGAGCTGCACGTCGCGGGCGGCCGCCCAGTCCCCGGCGATGGCCGCGACGACGGAGCGGACCTGCTCGTATCCGGTGGCCATCAGGAACGTCGGGGCGCGGCCGTAGGACTTGACGCCGACGGCGTAGTAACCGGGCTCGGGGTGGGCGAGTTCGGCGGCGCCGTGTGCGGGCACGGTGCCGCAGGAGTGGTGGTTGGGGTCGATCAGCGGTGCCAGGGCGCGGGTGGAGCCGAGGATCGCGTCCAGGTCCAGGCGCAGCTCGCCCGCGATGGAGTGGTCGGGGCGGTAGCCGGTGGCGGCCACGATCCGGTCGGCGACGACCTTCCGCTCGGTCCCCGACGGGTCGCGGCTGATCACCGTCACCGCCTCGTCGTCCACGGTCACCTCGTGGGTGAAGAAGGCGGTCAGCAGCGTGATCCGGCCGGACTCCACCAGGGCGCGAAGGCGGGTGCCGAGCGCACCGCGCGCCGGCAGGGCGTCGGCCGCGCCGCCGCCGTAAGTACGGGTGGCGCTGCCGGTGCGGATGGCCCAGGTGATGCGGGTGTCCGGTGCCTCGTCGGCGAGAGCGGCCAGCGCGAGCAGGGTGGTGGCGGCCGAGTGGCCGGCGCCCACCACCAGGGTGTGCTTG
>NZ_CDRNDK010000881.1:0-1252 GCF_977012225.1 Planomonospora algeriensis
TCTCCGCCACCGCCCGGTCGGCGTCGAGCCGCGCCGCGCGGGCCTGCAGGGCGGCCAGCTCCGCGCGGGCCTCGGCCAGACTCCGGTCCAGCGTGTCGTCCTTCAGCGTGGCGATCTCCGCCCGGACGACCTCGATCTCCTCGGCGGAGCGTTCCGCCGAGCGGCGCAGTCCCTCCAGGTCGGCGGCGAGCGCCTCGTCCCGCAGCACCGCGTCGCCGAGCCTGCGCGCCTGCCGCCCCCGCCAGCAGCGCAGCGCGTCCGCCAGCCGTACCCGGGCGCGGTCGCGCCGGTCGAAGGTCTCCAGCAGGGTCCGGGACTCGTCCTCGAACTCCTTGAGCATCTCCACGGACCGCGCCGCCCGCACCCGCTTGGCGTGCTCGTCGCGGCGGGCCTCCCGCTCCTGGTCGAGCTCGGCGTCCAGCCCGGTCAGCGCGGCGATGGCCTCGAAGACCCGCTCGGGGGAGATCTCGTTGAGCGGCTGGGAGAGCAGGTTCGTGGCGACCTTGCTCCGCACCGAGGTGGACAGGAACGACACGCACCGCACGCGGTCGCCGTACAGGAACCTCGTCAGGTCGCGCGCGACCACGTCCCGCCGTCCCGCCGACCGCGGCAGGCCCGCCCAGATCTCGTCGGCCCGGACGACCCGCTCGGCCTCCGAGGGGGCGGCGGCCATCCGCACCCCCCGCGTCCACCGGACCTCCAGGTGCGGCGCCTCCTGGTTGACCCGCAGCCACACGGTCACCGCGTCGGGCAGCCCGGCCTCCTGGACGCGGGGGTGGTCGAAGACGCCCACGATGTAGCCGTGACCGGCGCTCGCCCACGCCCGCCCGCCGCCGCCGGCCGCGAGCTCGGCGTTGAACAGCAGCTCCGCGACCGACTTGGCGCCGGAGGCGAAGCGCCACTGCTCGTCACCGAGCAGGGCCGTGATCATCGCGATGAACGAGGACTTGCCCGCCCCGTTGGAGTCCTTCGGGCCGGCCCCGGCGACCACGACGAGCGTGCCGGGGACGATCGGCACGGGGTGGGTGGACAGGCGGGAGATGTTGACCGCCTGCACGGCGATCAGCACCCGGTCGCCGACCACGTCGCTGCTCGGCTCGTCCGTGCGGACCTCCACCGGCACCAGGCTCGCCTGGCTCCCGGGTGAGTCCTTCGCCGTACGGCTCGGCTGCTCGGTCAACCTCGTGGTTCCTTTCTCATACCTTTGAAGGCGTCCGCCGGAACCGGCGGACGCCGATCCCGGCGCCGGCGC
>NZ_CDRNDK010000882.1:0-1252 GCF_977012225.1 Planomonospora algeriensis
GGCCGTGCTCGACCCCGCTCTCCCGCCCGCCCGGCTGGCCGCCCAGGCGGCCGCCGTGGACGCTCGTGCGCTGCTGTGCTGCCCCGGCACGGTCCCGCCGCCCGAACTGGCCGGCCTTCCACCGGTGCGGCCCCTTCCCCCGGAAGAAGCCGGCACGGAGACTTCCCCGGGAGAGAGCGGCCTGGAGGATCCCTCAGGAGGGGGCCGTGCGCAGGAGCCGGGACCGGGCCCCGGGCCGGTCGTGCCGGCCGGGGAACGCGGGTACCTCTCCTTCACCTCCGGCAGCACGGGCGATCCCAAACCCGTGCGGGCGGCGGAAGGGCCGCTCGCGGGCTTCCTCGACTGGTATCCCGGGGTGTACGGCCTGACCGGGCGGGACCGGTTCGCCCTGCTCGCCGGGCTCGCGCACGACCCCCTGCTCCGCGACGCCTTCACCCCGCTCGTCCTGGGCGGCCCGCTCCACGTGCCCGACCAGGACGACATCCGCGACCCCGCCCGCCTGGCCGCCTGGCTGCGGGACCGCGCCGTCACCGTCGCCCACCTCACCCCGCAGCTGGCCGTGCTCGTGGCCGCCGCCGGGGTGCCGCTGCCGGACCTGCGGCTGGTCCTGCTCGGAGGGGACCGGCTCACCTGGGCGCAGGCCGCCCGGTTCCGGAAGGTCGCGCCCGGCGCGCGCCTGGTGAACGTCTACGGCACCACCGAGACGCCCCAGGTCCAGGCGGCCTTCGAGATCACCGGCGGCGGCCGGGGGGAGCCGGCGGACCACGGAGACCATGGAGACCACGGCGACCTCGGTGACCGCGGCGGCTACGGCGGCCATGGAGACTACGGAGATCGCGGCGACCACGGCGACGCCGTCCCGGTCGGGCACGGGGTCGGCGGCGCGGAGCTGCTCGTGCTCGGCGGGAACGGGCTGCCGGCCGCGGTGGGGGAGCTGGGCGAGGTGGTGATCCGCAGCCGGCGGCTGGCCGAGGGCTACCTCGACGAGCGGCTCACCGGGGAGCGCTTCACCGTCGAGGCGGACGGGGAAACGCGCCGGTACCGGACGGGCGACCTGGGCCGCTACGACCCCGCCGGACGGGTCGTGCTCGCCGGGCGGGCCGACGGCCAGGTGAAGATCCGCGGCTACCGGGTCGAGCTCGGCGAGATCGAGGGCGTGCTCATGGAGCACCCGGACGTCCGGGCCGCCGCGGCGGCGGTCGCCGACCGGCCGGGCGGGCCCGTGCTGCGCGCCTACGCCGTCCCCGCCAGG
>NZ_CDRNDK010000883.1:0-1249 GCF_977012225.1 Planomonospora algeriensis
ACCCGGCAGTGGGCGTTGGTGGCCACCAGGTCATCGGGCGACGACAGCCGGCGCAACCTCCGCGCCGCCGGAAAAGCCCCTTCCGGAATGGCGACCTGACTCATGGAAACGGGTCCGTGCTCCGGCGCGAGGAAATCCTTCGCCGTCGTACCGATGTGATCGGGCACTCCCGTCAGCGCGTAACCGGCCAGGAACATCGCCGCGAGGGTCCAGCAGGAGATCCCGGTCCGGAAGCGCCGCAACAGGGGACGCGCCAGGAAGCAGGACAGGGGAAGGAGCGCGAGAAGGAGGTAGGGGGTCGAGACTCCCAGGAGTGAGTCGAGCGCTCCGCCGTACGGGGCTTCGGGGGAAGCGCCGTCAGGCGTGAGGAATCGGGCCAGATGGAACGCCCCGAATCCCAGCGCCAGAGCGAGGACGAAGACGACGGATCCGGCCCTGGTCACGATCAGCAGACCGGCCCCGGACACCGCCAGCACCCACATGTACGGATACACCGCCCGGGAGAAGTACAGCTGGCTCACCCCGGCGTGCCCGAAGACGAGGGCGCCCATCAGGCCGCTGACGACGGCCCCTGCCAGAACGACCACGAGCGGATCCCGCGGGAGCAGCCGTTCTCTCACCAGTCCCGAGGCCAGCATCTTGGAGGCCACGAGCGAGAAGACGAAGATCGAAGTACAGACGCATGCCGCGACGATCGCCATGAGACCGTCCGTCTGGTCCAGCCCCGTCTCCGTCGCGATGCCGAAACGCGAGATCGCGGAAGACCTGGAGGTGACGGACGGCGGCTCCAGCCGCAGGCCGTGTGACCGGCCGTGGAACAGGTACACCCTCACCAGGATGAAAACGGTTCCCATCAGGGCCAGAGCCGCCAGAACCGGTCGGCGCGGCCTGTTACGGGTGATCACGTCGCACAGTGCCAGCAGAACCACCCCGCCTCCGAGCACGGCGAAGGCGCTGAACTTCGAGCAGGCGACGGTGACCGTCAGAACCGCCACGATCGACCAGTTTCCCCAACCGCCCTGCCTCAGCCGCGGCCTTTCGAGCACGGTGGCGAGGGGGACCAGCAACGCCGCGAAGACCACCAGGCCCAGGATGTGGGTCGGACTCCCCAGCACGATGTCGTTCTCGCCTTCCACCGGGCCGGAGGTCCACGAGAAAGGGCTGGCGATGTCGGCGAGCACCACCAGGAAGGCGGCCGCCGGGCCGGTCCACGCCCTGCCGCTGATCCGCCAGGCCAACGCGGCGATCA
>NZ_CDRNDK010000884.1:0-1248 GCF_977012225.1 Planomonospora algeriensis
CTCGCGGAGGTCGACGGCGGCGGCCAGCTCCTCGCCGCCCGCGGGGTCGCAGGTCCCGGCCAGGCCGCGTCTGGCGAGCCAGGCGACGAGCGCCGCGGGGGAGGAGAGCGCGTCGGTGTCGCTCTCGATGTCGTAGCTGTTGACGAACTCGCACACCAGGACGGCGGGCGCGGGCGCGGGCTCGGGCATGGACGGATCACCCCTTCGTCACCACTGTACGGCATTAGGTGGTTGTGGCGGAGCCCGCCACGCGCTCCACCGCCAGGGCCAGCCGCCGGATCCCCTCGGCCAGTTCGGAGAGGTGGGCCACGGCCGTGTGGGTGAGGCGGAGCCGGGGCCCCGGCGGCTCGGCGGGGTAGTGGACGCGTCCCGGGCCGACCAGGACCCCCTCCCTCCGGGCCGCCTCCACCACGGCGTCCTCGTCGAGGTCCTGCGGGAGCCGTACCCACAGGTGCAGGCCGCCCCGGGGCACGAGGTGGGACTCGGCGGCGGGCAGTCGGGCGGCGAGGGCCGCAAGGAGCGCGTCCCTGCGCGCGGCCAGTTCGGCGGTGACGGCGGTCAGGTGGCGCGGCCAGGCAGGGGAGCCGACGAACTCCAGCACCGTCTCCTGCAGCGGCCTGGCGACGAAGAAGGAGTCCACCACCTGGCTGGCCCGGAGCCGGTGGGCGGCCGGGCCCCGGGCGACGACCCCGGCCACGCGCACGCTCGGGGACAGGACCTTCGTCAGGGAGTTGACGTGGACCACGGTGCCGTGGACGTCGAGCGCGACCAGCGGCGGGGGGACGGGCGCGGTCGTGAAGTAGCGGGCGTAGTCGTCCTCCACCACGAACGCGCCCGCGGCCCGGGCCACCGCCAGGACCTGCTCGCGGCGCTCCCGGCCGAGCGTCGCGCCGGTCGGGTTCTGCAGGGTCGGCTGGCAGCAGAAGACCCGCGCGCCGGTGACGGCGAACGCCTCGGCCAGGAGCTCGGGCCGCACCCCGTCGCGGTCGGTCGGCACGGCGGTCGCCCGCAGCCCGGCGGCCGCGCGGCGGCGAGCGCAGCCCGGATAGGCGGGGGTCTCGACGAGCACCGGGGAGCCGGGGGCGGCCAGGGCGCGGAAGGCGTGGGCGAGGGCCGACTGTCCGCCGCCGACCACGAGGACGTCGGAGGGGGTGACGTCCCCTCCGGCCTCCTGGGCGAACCATCGGCGCAGCTCCGCCAGCCCGGCGACCGGCGGGACCGCCCAGGCGTCGGGGCGGCGCAGGGCGC
>NZ_CDRNDK010000885.1:0-1246 GCF_977012225.1 Planomonospora algeriensis
GCAGGTAGACCGCGCCGGCGGCGGCGATGGTCAGGGCGGCGGCCCACCATGATCGAGATCTGCGGGACATGGTCCGCCAACTTACCTGCCTTTGCCCGGCTTCGGTGATCGTCGCGGGCGGGCTGTCGGCGAGCTTCGCGGTGTTCACCTGCCGGAGCGCGCTGTCCTGGGCGGGGGAAGGACATCAAAGCGACGCGTTCACGCAGAGCCGCGATCGGCTCACCCCCATGCGGGGTGAGGTGAATGACCAGCAGAGCGGTGAGCTCAAGCAGCCGTCCGGCTCCTTGGAAGAAGGATGGCGTGCCCGCCTACGCCGCGCTGTCCTACGATGCGGGCGAAATGGTGGATTCCCGAGGGATACCCCGGGGCGACTCCATCCCGACGCTTCAGGAGGCCGATCATGAACATGTTCGCCCTGCACCGCGCGCTCATGCGGCACTCCGGCTGATGGGCCGGCCGGTGTGGTTGCTCGATGTCGACGGCGTGCTCAACGCCTCCCGGCCCGGCTGGGGCACCGCCCCGCGCAGCGGCACCGCCTACTCCGGCAGCGATGCCTACCGCATACGCTGGGCACCAGCCCTACTGGATCGCATCCGCGCGCTGCACCGGGCCGGCGATGTGGAGATCCGCTGGTGCAGCACCTGGTGCGCCGACGCCGACCAGCTGGAGCGGCTGTTCGCCCTGCCCCGGCTGGCCCGCGCCTGGTCCGAGCACCTGTCCGCCGCCGCCGCGGCGGCGGCCAAACTCGCCGCCGCCCGCGACGTCCTGGCGCGGGGGCGGCGGCTGATCTGGACCGACGACGTCGAGGTGCCCGTCTGCGGACCGGTCTATGAGGAGCTGACCGGAGGCGGCCGAGCCCTGCTGATCGCGCCCTCGCCCGGCAGAGGGCTGCAGCCCGGCCACATGGCCGCCATCGAGACCTTCATCTCTGTTCCGGCCGATGACGGGCCCGGCTCCCCTGCAGGTGCCACCGCAGCGGATGACCGCCGGGGACGCTGAGCAGATCGGCGCCCTTCTTCCTGATGATCGAGGCGTCGGGGCGCCCTCCGGTCTCAGAGGCGATCGCGGTCGGCCGGCGCCGGGTTGATCCGGTCACCGTCCCAGCCCAGCGCATCATCGACATCCACGGCCAAGACCTCCAGCTGCGCATCGGCCACCACCTGCGCGATGCATTCGCCGCTGCCGCCGATATAGGTGCTCATCAGATCCACGTCCGTGGCCACGCACCAGGCGCGGTCCTCCGGCC
>NZ_CDRNDK010000886.1:0-1245 GCF_977012225.1 Planomonospora algeriensis
GGTCCGCGGCGGCGCCGGTCCGCCGCGGACCCCCGGGCCCGCCGGTCCGCATGAGAATCGGGAGCCGATGACATGACGTCCCTCCAGGCGGCCCTCGGCGGCCGCCGCACCCTGGCCCGCGGGAACGCGTTCTGGCTGGTCGCCGCGGCCCTGGCGGCCATGACGGTGTCCATCGCGGCGCCCAGCCCGATGTACCTCGTCTACCAGCAGCGATGGCAGTTCTCCGACGCGGTGCTGACGATCGTCTTCGCCGTGTACGCCGTGGCCGTCCTCGGCAGTCTGCTGCTGTTCGGATCTCTCTCCGACGCCCTCGGCCGTCGCAGGGTCCTGCTCGGCGCGCTGGCCGTCGCGATGGCCAGCATGGTCGTCTTCGCCGCGGCGCAGAACCTCGGCTGGCTCCTGGCCGCCCGGGTCCTGCAGGGACTGGCGGTCGGCAACGCCACCGGAGCCGTGGGCGCCGCCCTCGTCGAGCTGGCGCCCGAACGGTCGCCGGGCCGGGGGACGTTGGTCAACGCCGTCGCGCCCACGGCGGGCATGGCCGCCGGCGCGCTCGGCTCCGGCCTGCTGGTGCAGTACGCCCCCGCCCCCACCGTGCTCGTCTATCTGATCCTGCTGGCCGTCTTCGCGGTCGTGTTCGCCGGGGTCCTCTTCCTGCCGGAGACGGCGCCGGGCACGGGGCAGCGCTTCCGGCCGCACCGGATCTCCGTCCCGGCGCGGGTGCGCCGCACGTTCGCGCTGCTCTCGCTGGCCGTGGTCGCGGTCTGGTCGGTCGGCGGCTTCTACCTGTCGCTGGGTCCCTCGCTGGCGCTCGAGCTGACCGGCGCCTCCGACCGGCTGATCGGCGGCGCCACGGTCGCCGTGCTGGCCGCGGCGGCGACGCTGGGCCAGCTCACCCTCGGCCGGCTGGCCCCGTTCACGACCGCGACCCGGGGGCTGCACCTGCTGCTGGGCGGGCTCGCGCTGATCCTGTGCGCGCTGTGGTGGCGGTCGCCGGTGCTCTTCTTCACCGGTACGGCGGTGCTCGGCGTCGGCTGGGGATCGACCTTCCTCGGGACCTTCAGGACCCTGGTGGGACTGGCCGAGCCCGCCCACCGGGCCGAGTCGCTGGCCGCGCTCTTCGTCGTGGCGTACCTGTCGATGAGCCTGCCCGCGGTCCTGTCGGGGACGATCACCGGCGCGGTGGGGCTGACCGGCGCGGCCGCCGCCCTCGTCGCCGCGGCGGTCCTGCTGGCCGCGGCGGCGCTG
>NZ_CDRNDK010000887.1:0-1244 GCF_977012225.1 Planomonospora algeriensis
CGCCGGAGGCCGCCCCGACCATGGACTGCGCGGCCAGCACGCGGCCCCCGCATCTGCGCGGCGGTGCCGAGCTGCGCGCGGGTGCTGACCGTGGTGTCGAGGACCACCGCGCCGGCCGCGATCGGCAGCAGCACGACGGCGAAGGAGAGCAGGCCCGGCATGACGCCGCTGAGCGCCTGCCCCACGCTGGTCAGGGCCGCGGCGGCGAACAGGATCGGGAACGTCAGCTGCGGTCTCGACGCCGCGTACAGGCCGCCGACCACGGCGCCGACGGCGAAGACGACCGACAGGACCCCGTACCCGGCGGCGCCCGCGCCCAGCGGGCCGTTGCTCATCGCGGCCATGGTGACCTGGTAGTTGCGGCCCAGGGCGCCCAGCACGAAGGCCGTGCCGAGCAGGACGAGCAGCCACCGGGTGCCCCCGATGTAGCGCAGCCCGGCCGTGATCCCGGCCTCCTTCGCCTCGGCACGCGGCAGGGGGTGCAGCTCCTCGCGGCGCATGGCGGCGATCGCCGCCATCACCACCACGAAGCTCAGCGCGTTGAGCGTGAACAGGGCCCCGGTCCCGGCGACGGGGATGAGGACGCCGGCGGCGCCCATGCCGAGGATGCGCCCGCCGGAGCTGATCACCGAGCCGAGGGCCAGGGCGTTGGGCAGGTCGTCGGGGCCGACCACCTCCGCGCCGAAGCGCCCCAGCGCGGGGCCGTCCAGGGCGGACACCACCCCGCCGAGGAGCGCGACCGCGTAGACGGGCCACACGCCGTCCGCGCCGCCGAGGGCGATCCCGGCCAGTACCGCGGCGAGCAGTCCGTGCAGGGCCTGGGTGGTCAGCAGCAGCGGGCGCGCGGGCAGGCGGTCGGCCAGGGAGCCCCCGGCGAAGGCGAGCAGCACGGTGGGCAGCGACTGCAGGAACAGGCCGAATCCCAGGCTGGTGGCCGAGCCGGTGATGGACAGCAGCAGCCAGTTTACGCCCAGCACCTGCATCCAGGTCCCGGCGACCGACAGGAAGTCCGCGCCCGCCCACAGGCGGTAGTTGCGGTGCCGCAGGGCGCGCAGCATTCGGGGGGTTCGGAGCACGGTGACGCTTCCTCGGTCGGATCCGTCAGCCGGCCAGCAGGCCGCCGACGCGGCCGGACCGGTCGAGGCCGGTGCCGCCGGCCAGGAGGCGGTCCAGGTCCTGCGCGGGCAGGGGCTTGCTGAACAGGTAGCCCTGGCCCAGCGGGCAGCGCATGTCGCGCAGGAACT
>NZ_CDRNDK010000888.1:0-1230 GCF_977012225.1 Planomonospora algeriensis
TGATCGCCGCGTTGGCCTGGCGGATCAGCGGCAGGGCGTGGACCGGCCCGGCGGCGCTTCTCCTGCTGTTCTTCATCGCGCCGGTGAGCCCGTTCCCGTGGGCGCCCCGGCCGGTCGTGTTCGGCACCGGCCTGGGATGGCTCAGCCCGACCCACACCCTCGGGGCGGCCGTGTTCGCGGCACTGGTGCTCGCACTCGCCGGAGTGTTCGGGTGCGCGCCCGGGAGCCCCGTCCGCTGGGAGCGGTGGCTGCTGGTATCGATCCTGACGGTCGTCGCCGCCTGCTCGAAGTCGACCTTCCTGGTGGTGCTCGGCGGCGGGTTCGCACTGGTGGTCGTCGTCGAAGCGGTTCTGCGCAGAAGAGCGCACCGGTCCGGGGCGATCGGGCTCGTCCTGGTGGCAGGCGTCTTCGTGGCGACGCAGATTCTCTTCTTCCATGGGAAAGCCCATGGCCTGACGTTCGATCCGATGGCCAATCTGCTGAGCTTCCCGATCGCGAGGGAGACCGGACTGGACGAGCTCCCCGCGGCGGGGGCGGCGCCGCGGCGGTCATGTGCCTCCTCGTGTTCCTGCTCACCTGCGTCGCGGCGAAGATGCCGATGGCGGGACTGGTGAGGGGAGGCAGGTTTCCCGGGGACCCGTTCACCGTGCTTCTGGTCGGGATCTCCGCCTGCGGGTTGACGAGTACCCTGGTCTTCTCGCATCCCGGTGGAAGCCAGGGATACTTCCTGGGCGCGTCATATCCCTACATATGGGTGCTGGTCGCATGCGGGGCCGGCATGTTCATCACCACCCGGGCGGGAGTGCTGGCCTTCGCCGCCGCCGCCGCGGCAGGGGCCGGAGTGATGTCCCTGGTGCGGCACCTCTCCTCGCCCGAGGCCCCGGTGGCCGCCGTGCCCGAGGAGGCGCTCGGCGTGGTCGGGGAGATCCTCACCCCGTACCTCCTGCTGGCGGCCGTTCCCCTCTCGGCGCTGCTCGTCCGCCTGTTCCCCGTGCGCGCCACGTCCGCGCTGGGCTCGTTGGTCGTCGCATCGGGGGTGGTGAGCGGATACGCGCTCCCCGCCGTGGCCGGCCAGGTGCGCTTCTTCGTGGGAGGTTTCCTCGTTCCTCCGCCCGCTCCCTGGGAGGCGGCCCAGGAGATGATCCCCCGAGGGGCTTTCCCGGCGGCGCGGAGGCTGCGCCGGCTGTCGTCGCCCGATGACCTGGTGGCCACCAACGCCCACTGCCGGGT
>NZ_CDRNDK010000889.1:0-1225 GCF_977012225.1 Planomonospora algeriensis
CGCTCGAGCACGGACGGCGTCCATCACCGGCTTGGGCAACCGCAGCGAAGTAGTGATCATCTGGTCGTGATTCTCGTCGGTGAGGCCCACCATCAGCTCCAGTTCTCGGGCGGGCCATCCTGGAGGTCTTCGACGCTCACCCCGGGCAGGTCGGCCAGGAGCCGGCCCCACACGTTCTTGCCATCGAGGGTCAGCACGGTCCGATCGGTTCGATTGCCCCAGTAGGCGGCCTCAGCCACATCGATCGGCACGGTATCAACTCCAAGATCCGCCCAGGTGCCAGAAATTCCTCGCTGAGCATCGCTGTCAAGATCGACCTTGATCGGGTCGTATCCGACTCCGAACGTCACGACGACCTCATCGGAATCCGGCTGCGGATTACGAGCCAGGAGCTCCGCGTCCAGGTATTCGCGCTCGTCGATGGTGAGACGTGCCCGTGCGGTGATCACGGAGGTGGCGGGGAGGAGAAGACCCGCGGGAACGCGGCGCTTGATCGCATGGACCATGCCGACTGCCTGATCGTGCCCTTGTGCGTAGGCGGCGATGAGTGAGGTGTCGAGGATGAACTTGGCACTCACGCCGTAGCCCGCCCGGCGTATTTGGCGATCAGCTCCTCAGCGCGGCGTTCGCCGGATGCGAAGCCCTCCGGGCTGGCGGCACGGATCGATTCGATACGGCGGGCCTCGCGTTCCTTGGCGGCCCGATAGTCCTCCTGCATCTGCCGGTGAACGGCCTGAGCAATGTACTCGACAGGGGTGATGTCCTGCCCGGTCTCGGTGATCCACCGCCTGGTCTCGGCGAGAAGGTCCGAGGGAAGAGACTCGCTGCTCATGATCCGAGCGTAGTGCATACGCATTGCATCGCACGGCGAGTCGACGCCTTCTTCGGAGATTTCCTGGCATGGGCGCGGGTGCTGCCGGAGACATCCGGTAGCGGCCTGCCTGTTCCGCGCTTGCTCGCCGGTGTTCACGCCGTAAACACCCGCCGGGCCCGACCCGTGACGGTCGCCGCTGCGAGATGACCCTCCGGCGGCCGGATCTTCCCCGCATGAGGCAACGGCGGCGGGCCGCCCCCGGTCGCCGTTCCGGCTCTCGACCACGGCGGCCATCACCGCACCCGTACGGTCTTTCATCCCGGCCGCGACCGCCTTCCGGCCCGCTCGCGGCGGCTCGGGATCGCCGGTGGTGTCGGGACTTTAGGGTTTCCGGCCCCCTGCAACCGGGCC
>NZ_CDRNDK010000890.1:0-1219 GCF_977012225.1 Planomonospora algeriensis
GCGGCCGGCGCGGGCGGTGAGGACGGCGGGTACGGCACGGCCGGCGCGGGCGGTGAGGACGACACGGCCGATGTGCGCGGCGCGGCGGCCGCCTTCCCACGGGATAGGACCACGATCTCTCCTCCACTGCGTGCTGCGCGCACGGCCGGATCAGGGCATGGCGAAGCCACGCCCCTAGCTGATCAGGGCATGACGAGGTCAGGCCCCATGCTGATCACCGATGTCCGGCCCCGCCTGGCCGGTGAAGAGGTGCCCTCGGGGCCGCCGGACGGCCCCCGAGATCACTTGTCGCCGTAGTTGTACAACGGCCTGTTGGGCGGCTCCGGCGTGGGCGCGGCCACGTTGACTACCGCCACGGAGGCACCGACCGCAAGGACCGCTCCGACGGCCAGTGCTGCGAGCACGCGTATCACTGAGCTCTCCCTCACAGATTCGGACAGTGTGCCGAGAGTAGAACGTGATTCATCTCATAATCCATAGGCTTAGTAAAAACGTGACAAAGTAAGTTACCCTCCGGTATACCCTCGCGACCTGCGTATCGGCAGGTCAGGAGGGATAATCGAGGCGCAGAAGAACAAGCTCCCGACCCCGGAAAACGGGCACACCGCCTTGGAACACGTTCTCGGAAGAGTGTTCGAGGACGTATCGCACCCCGAGTCCGGCCAGCGCCGCGGGCCGCCGCTCCGGATCGCCGCGCAGCACCGTCGCGACCCGCCCGACCAGCGGATCCTCCGCCGCCACCCGGATCCGGCCGCCGCCGGGCAGCCCCACCAGCAGTTCGTCGTTCCAGACCACCCGCCGCGCGAACAGCTTGGTCGCCGGGTCCAGGACCACCCGCCCGCCGTTCCAGGCGAAGGCCCGGTGCGCCCCCCACGGCAGCGAGAGCAGCGCCCCGGGGACCGGGTCGGCGTTCACGATCGCCTGGACCCGCCGCCATTCCTCCGGATAGCCGACGGCCTCCAGCCGGCCGAACGCGCCCAGCGCGAAGGTGGGCAGCACCAGCACGGGCACCGCCACCGCGACGGCGGCGACGGCCCGGGAGGCGAGCAGCCGTACGGCGGACGCCAGGCCGAGGGCCTGCAGCAGGACGAACGGGGCCAGGTAGAGCTGGCCGTCGCGGAGCGGCCCGAACCCCGGCCACCAGCCGACCAGCGCCTTCAGCACCCCGGGCGCGAAGGCCCCAGGCACGCGACGCCCAGCCCGGCCACCGCCGCCCCGG
>NZ_CDRNDK010000891.1:0-1205 GCF_977012225.1 Planomonospora algeriensis
GCGGGCGGGCGGGCTTCACGCCGCATCCGGCACCGACCGGCCGTGACCGGGACCTTTTGCGTGAAGAGGGAGTTCTCCATGCGTGTTCTACTGTCGGTTATAGGGTCGCGCGGCGATGTCCAGCCGGTGGTGGCGCTGGCGGTACGGCTCAGGGCCCTCGGCGAGGAGGTCCGCGTGTGCGCGCCACCCGACTTCGGCCACTGGATCGAAGGCTTCGGCATCCCGTTCGCACCGCTGGGTCCAGAACTGCGCCCGACGGCCGGAGCCGACCCGGCGGCGCCCCCGCCCTCCCCCGAGCAGCGGCGCCGGATGGCGGAGGGCACGATCGCCGCCCAGTTCGCGACGCTGCCGGCCGCCGCCGAGGGCTGCGACGTCATCGTGGCGGGCGGCTACCTGGTACTGGCCGCCCGCTCGGTGGCCGAACGGATGGGGATCGGCTACGTCTTCGCCGGTTACTGCCCGATCGCGCTGCCCTCCCCGCACCATGCCCCGCCCCCGCTGCCGATGCGGCGGACCCGCCGACCGGCGGCACGGCGGACAACCGCACACTCTGGGACGAGGACGCCCGCCGCTGGAACGGCCTCTTCGGCGCCGCGCTGGACGCGGTACGGGCATCGGCCGGCCTGGCTCCGGTCGGCGACGTGCGAAGCCACCTGTTCACCGACCGGCCCTGGCTGGCCGCCGACCCGGTCTTGGGACCCTGGCCCGAGCCCGGGGATCCGGCCGTGGTCCAGACGGGCGCCTGGCTCCTGCCGGACGAGCGGCCGCTCCCCGCGGAACTGGAGGCGTTCCTCGACGCCGGCGAGCCACCCGTCTACTTCGGTTTCGGCAGCGTCCGCGCTCCGCGGGACCTCAGCCGGAACATGATCCAGGCGGCCCGCGCGGCCGGCCGCCGCGCGATCCTGCTGCGCGGATGGGCCGGCCTGGAACCTCCGGACGACGGGCCCGACTGCCTGGCCGTCGAGGAGGTCAACCAGCAGGCGCTCTTCCCGCGGGTCGCCGCCGCCGTGCACCACGGCGGCGCGGGCACCACCACCGCGGCCGCACGGGCCGGGACACCCCAGGTCGTCATCCCCCAGCAGTTCGACCAGCACTACTGGGCGCGGCGGATCGACGACCTCGGGATCGGGGCCGCGCACGCGCCCGGCGCGCCGACCGCCGCCTCGCTGGCCGAGGCGCTGGACCGCGCCCTGCGGCCGGAGACG
>NZ_CDRNDK010000892.1:0-1196 GCF_977012225.1 Planomonospora algeriensis
GGGGCGGGCGCGCGTACGGCGCGGCGGGCGCCGGTCCCCCGTACGGCCCGGCGGGCGTCGCGCCCTCCTGATCCGCGGGAGGCATCCAGAGGGTGTCATTGGGGGCGGCGCTCCACTGAGGCTGCTCCATCTGAACCGTCATGCCGCTCTGTCCCGCCGTCTCCGGGAAGGGAGTCGCAGGGTGGGCTCCCGGCTGCCCTGCGCCGGGGGCCCTGAGGTCCCTGGGACTGGGATCCCTGCGGCGTTGAAGGCCCGGCCTGCCCGGCCGGCGGCGCGTCGAGCGGATGCGTGGCGTCGGTCCACTGGCTGCCGTCCCACCACCGCAGCTGCGGTGAACCGTAGGGATCGGGGTACCAGCCGGCGGGGGTCTGCGTGGTCATGGTGGTCAGAGTAGTAAGAATCCGGTATGCGGCGCATTGTGGACCTTGCGATGCTTCGTCAGCATCTGTAGGTGATGCTCGCCTTGTCGGAGATCTTCGCGCCGTCCGGTACCGGCGAGAGCACCTCCAGGGTGGCCGTTCCCTTGAAGCTCCCCTTGCCCTTCACCTGCCAGCGCAGGGACACCACCCGTTCGGTCTCCCCGGCCGCCATCCGGTGGTCCTGCTCGATCGGTTCGTCCTTGTCGCTCACCTTCCACCGGTAGTGGACCTCTCCCGGGGAGCCGTTGGTGGTGAGCACGCCCCGGATCGTGACGCTCTCGCCGCATTTCTGCGTCTGCTTCGGCGCCAGCACCTCCACCCCGGTCACCACCAGGGGGGCGGACGGGCCCCGCAGCAGCCAGACCACCACCGCTCCCGCGACCATCAGCGCGAGGATCACCGCGGAGACCGCCGTACGGTACCGCCGGGCGGGCGACCGGGACGGCGGGGAGGGCCGGGACGCCCGCCCCCGGTCGGCGCCGAGCACGGTGGCCTGCCCGCTCCGGCCCTCCCGCCAGATCCGCGCCGCGGGCGTCTCCACCGGCACCCCGGGACCGAACCGCACCGAGGCTCCGGTACGGCTCCCGCCGTCCTCCGGGACCTGGAGCAGCGTGACGGCCTCCTCTTCCTCGTCCCGGCCTGCCGGGAGCGGGACCGGAGCCGGATGCGCCGCCCGGGTGGGCTCCTCGTGCACGGACCACCGGCGCGCGGTCTCCGTCAGCCCGTCGCGGGCGGGGAGACCCCGAGGGGCAGCAGGTCGCGGCCGGCGAGCAGGGC
>NZ_CDRNDK010000893.1:0-1186 GCF_977012225.1 Planomonospora algeriensis
CCGGCGAGCCCGCGCCCCAGGGCAGTGGCGCGGCTGGCCACGGCGACGGCACCGGCCTGGCGCTGCCCGCCTGGCCGGACGGGCGACCCCCTCGCTCCTGGCCGAATACCAGGTCGCGCCGGTGGCCGTGGAACGGTCCGGGGAGACCCGGCGGGTGCTGGCCGCCGCTCTGAAGTGCTGCTGGAGCGACCCGGCCGCCGACCCGTGGCCGGGGACGCCAGCGCCGGTCGACGACGTGCTGGCGGCCTACCGGGCGCTGATCGGCCGCTCCGACGACCTCATGCGCAACTGGGCCGTCGGCGCCCTGCGCCGCCTGCACGACTCGGCCTGGCTGGTGGTGGCCGACGGCACCGTACGGCTCGGCCCCCGGTGCGCCTCCTGGCCGGCCGCGTCCCACGCGCAGCTGCGCGAGCTGGTGCGGCGCCTGCCCGGTCCGGGCGAGGAGGGCGTCCCGGCCGTGCTGCCCGTGGCCGGGGAGACCCGTCACGACGCGGTCGCGAGCCTGGACCTCCCCGAGGGCGCGGACGACGACCTGCTCGCCCCGTTCGACGAGCGCCGCCGCGCGGAGGCCGTCGCCGCGTTCATGGCGGTGGAGCACGCCGCCGAGCCGGTGCACGAGGCCCGGTTCCCCGCGCTGCGCGACCCGGTGCTCCGCCGGGTGCTGGCGGAGATGCTCCGGCGCCGGGGCAGGGTCCTGGTCGCCGGCCGGGAGACGTGGACCTCCGGTTACGCCGACGACGTGGCGGCCGAGGCGGGCACCGCCCTGGGCGAGGCCGAGCGGGCCGTCCTGGTGCTGGTCCTGGTCCACTCGGTGGCGATCCCCCGGGCCGAGGGCCTACTGCCCGCCGACAGCTGGCTGTCGCCGTTCCCCGCGCAGGCGGAGGAGCTGCGGCGGCACACCCTGCTGCCCGTCGGCGAACTGGAGGCCGCGCTGCGGACCCTGCGCCACGCGGGGCTGGTCACCCAGGTGAAGGCGGGTGAGGAGGCGGGGGGCTACGTGCCGGGCCCGCAGTTCCACCGGCTGACCCCGGCGGCCAGGCGGCGCCTGCAGGAGGAGCTGATCCTCGCCGCGGGACCGCACACCCCGCTGGCTGCGGCCGTACGGGCCAGACGCGGGTAGCGGGCGGGCGCGGGACGCCGCCCGGCCCGGCGCGCCCGGCGCCGGGGATCGGCGTCCGCCGGTTCC
>NZ_CDRNDK010000894.1:0-1181 GCF_977012225.1 Planomonospora algeriensis
CCCTCGTCGCCGTCGCCAGGGACGCGGGACGTACGGCTGGCGGGAGGGACCGCGCTCTCGCCGCGCGCTTCTCCGCCCGCCGGATCGCCCCAGGCGGGGCGCGGACGACCGGCGCGATCCGCACGCTCCAGGCCGAGGGCCACGTCGTCGCCGTGGTGTCGCGGGGCGGGTCCCGGGACCTGTGCGACGCGCTGGCCCTGGCCGATCTCGGCGTCGGGGTGGCGGACCGGCCCGGCCGCGTGCCCTGGGACGCGGACGTGCTCGGCGATCTCAGCGGAGTCCACCTGCTCCTGAGCTGCCTGCCGGAGGCCGCCCGGACGAGCCGGCGGAGCGTACGGCTCGGCGTCGCCGGGGCGGGCGTCGGCGCGCTGCTGGCCGTCGCCGGCACCGAGGCGGCGTCACCCCGCCGGGCGCACCTGGTGAGCCACTGCGTCTCCCTGGCCGCGCTCGCCCTGGGAGAGCTGTCGGGTCGCACCGCAGGACGGACGCCGGTCCCGCTCCGCGCCGACGGCACGCCCTGGTACGCCATGTCGGCCGCCGACGTGCTGGCCCGGCTCGGCTCGTCGTCCGACGGCATCGGTGAGGAGGACGCCGCCGGGCGCAGGACGCCGGCGGGTGAGGAGGAGCGGTCCGGGCGGGGGCCGCGCTCCCTGGTCCGCGCGTCCGCGCAGGAGCTGGCCAACCCGCTGACCCCGGCGCTGGCGGCGGGGGCGGGCATGTCCGCGCTGATCGGCTCGGTGCTGGACGCGTTGCTGATCGGCGGGGTGACGGTCGTCAGCGCGTTCGTGGGCGGGGCGCAGCGGGTCAGGGCCGACCGGGCGCTGCGCCGGCTCACCGAGGACTCCGCGGTCCCCGTGCGGCTGCGCCGGCCCGGCGGGCACACGCGGACGTCCGCGGCGGAGCTGGTCCCGGGCGACGTGATCGAGCTGCAGGCCGGCGACGCCGTACCGGCCGACTGCCGGGTGCTGGACGCGGTGGGACTGGAGGTCGACGAGTCACCGCTGACCGGCGAGTCGCAGCCGGCCGCCAAGACGGCGGCGCCCACGGTGGCGTCCGCCGTCGCCGAGCGCAGCTGCATGCTCTACCAGGGCACGACGGTGGCCGCGGGCGGAGGGCGTGCGGTGGTCGTCGCGACGGGCGAGGCGACCGAGGCGGGCCGGGGCGCCCGGCTGGCCGCGGGA
>NZ_CDRNDK010000895.1:0-1178 GCF_977012225.1 Planomonospora algeriensis
ACTCCGGCCTGCGCGGCCGCGGCGGTACGGCAGGCGGCGGCGAACGCGCCGGCGTCGGCCAGGTGGGCGCGCGCGACGACCTCGTCCACACGGGAGGGGTTGATCGAGTCGTAGGCCGTGCCGCCGGTCGCTTCCTTGCCGCCGACGACGGAGAAGATGTCGAGGGTCACCGTTGACCTCCTTCTTAGGGCGTGTGCCCGCATTCTCCCCGCACTCCGGCGGCCCGTCACATCCCTCCCCGCCGGTGCGGGCACCGGCGGGGAGGGATCCGCGGAGCCGGCGGCGCCGTCAGTCCGCCATGCGGAAGTCGGCGAAGTCGAAGCCGGGGGAGACGACGCAGCTCACCAGCACGCCCTCGTCCCCGGCGGGGCGGGCGGCCTGCCAGGTGCCGCCGGGGACCAGGGCCTGCGGGACCTGGCCGTCCTCCACTCCCGGGCCGAGCGTCACCGTGCGGACCGGCTGGCCCTCGTGGCCGCCCAGGACCAGGGTCAGCGGCCCGCCCCGGTGCCAGAGCCACACCTCGTCGGAGCGGACCACGTGCGGGCGCGACTCCTCACCGGGCTCCAGCAGGAAGTAGATGCCGGTGGCGGTGGCGCGCGGCCCGCCGTACCCGGGCGGGGCGAGGTCGCAGGAGGTGCGCCAGGTCTCCCGGAACCAGCCGCCCTCGGGATGGGGCAGCAGGTCCAGGGCCTCGGCGAGCGGAGGGCGGGAAGGCGTCGTCACCGCACCGATCTTAGGGGGAATGCCAGGTCGTCTTAGGGGGGAACGCCAGGTCGAGACCATGATTACGGTTTTGTCGGGGGGCCTGGATAGCGTTCGGCGCGTGATCGAACGGTGGAACCGGGACCAGGTGCTCGCGCTCGCGCCCGACGCCCCGTCCCAGAAGGCGGCCCACGGGGTCTCCGCGCCCGGCAAGTGGTCGGGCAGCGGAGTCACCGCCGACGCGGTGTGGGGCGAGTGCAAGGGCAGCGGCTCCAAACCCTACCGGGCCTGCGTCGACCTGACCGAGCCCGCCTACAAGTGCACCTGCCCCAGCAGGAAGTTCCCGTGCAAGCACGCCCTCGGCCTGCTGCTGCTCTGGTCGGCCGGAGGCGTCCCGGACGCCGCCGAGCCCGCCGACTGGGCGGCCGAGTGGCTCGACCAGCGCCGCGCCCGCGCGGCCAGACCCGCCCCGCCCG
>NZ_CDRNDK010000896.1:0-1171 GCF_977012225.1 Planomonospora algeriensis
CCCGCCCCGCCGCCCGTCCGACGGCTCGGCCGCGCGATCGTCCGCATGGCGGCCTGGCGGGCGGCGTTCGCCGCACCGCTGCTGCTGGCGGTGACGGCCGGCATGTTCGCCCTGGCCAAGGCCTCACCCTTCGACCCGGTCCGGCAGTATCTCGGAGACCGGGCGGTGGTCACCGACCCGGCCGTGGCCGAGCGGATCCGGGCGAACTGGGGCCTCGACCGGCCGGTCCTGGAGCAGTACGCCACGTGGCTCGGCAACCTGCTCCAAGGTGACCTGGGCGACTCGCGGTCGCTGCACCTGCCGGTCGGCCAGGTGATCGCCGAGCGGCTGCCGTGGACGCTGCTCGCCACCTCGGCGGCGATCGTGCTGATGCTGGCCGGGAGCCTCGTCGCCGGGACGGTCGCCGCCTGGCGGCGCGGTTCCCGGCTGGACCGGTTCATCACCGGGGGCTCGCTGGCGAACGAGGCGGCGCCGGTGTTCTGGCTCGGCCTCCTGGCGATCTCGGTCTTCTCGGTGCGGCTGGGCTGGCTGCCGGCCGGCGGCCTGACCGACGCCGCCTCCGCCACCGTGGAGCCCGGCGACCTGGTCGCGCACATGGTGCTTCCGGTCACGGTGCTGGCGGTCTCCCAGTCGTCCTGGCTGGTGCTGTACGTCCGCGAGTCGGTCGTCGGCGTGCTGCGGGAGGACTTCATCTCCGGCGCCCGCGCCCGCGGCCTGCGGGAGCGGACGGTGCTCGTCCGGCACGCGCTCCGCTCGGCGCTGCTGCCCTTCCTCACCCTCCTGGGCGCGCGGATCCCGGAGCTGGTCACCGGCGCGATCCTGGTGGAGACCGTCTTCTCCTGGCCGGGCGTCGCCTCCGCCTCGGTGCAGGCGGCCCTCGCCGTGGACTTCCCGCTGCTCGCCGCGCTCACCCTGCTCGGCACCCTGGCCGTGGTGGGCGGCAACCTCCTCGCCGACATCGCCTACACGATCGCCGATCCCCGCGTACGCACCCTGGGAGTGGGCTGATATGACCGCCGCGATACCTCCCCCGACCACCCCGTCACCGTCATCGGACCCGGCGTCGGGCCCGGCGGCTTCCGCGTCCCCGCCGCAGGCTCCTCCGGCTCCCCCGGCGCCCCCGTCCCGGCCGCGCAGGCGCCCCCGGTCCGCTTCCCGCCGGCCGGTGCGC
>NZ_CDRNDK010000897.1:0-1166 GCF_977012225.1 Planomonospora algeriensis
TACTGATGTTGAAAGGCTGAGGTGTGTTGATCAGACCGGCTGGAGGACCAGACCGGTCTCGGCGACGAAGCCGTTCAGCAGGTCAGGCCGGTACTGCATCGGTTTGAGATGACTTTTCAGCAGTACGGCCAGCGCGTCGACACCGTCGACGGCCAGGTTGCAGATCTTGCCCTTCATGTTGGCCCACACGCCCTCGGCCGGATTCAGCTCCGGTGCGTAGGTCGGCAGCAGGTAGGTGCTCAACCAGTCGTGACCGGTGATGAAGGCGCGCATCGCCGGGTTCTTGTGCCGCCCGAGGTTGTCCCAGACCACCACCAGCGGAGCGTTCAGCAGGCGGTGGGCGGCCTGCAGCAACCGGGTGAAGTCCGGCACGTCGAAGCCCTTCGGCTCGCCTTTGCGGTCATGGAAGACCATGACCCGGTACAGCAGCCGGGTGCGCTCCCCGGGCCGCACGCAGATCAGCCCGGCGATCGAGACCCTCCCCGATCCCCTGCCCGAGACCTTGACCACCGGCGTCGCCCCGACCGGCGCCCAGGTCCGGCCCTTGGGCGGGCGCAGGCTCTGGCCGGACTCGTCCTCGAAGGCGATCCAGGCGCGGCGCTCGGCGGCCTCGGCGCAGATCCGCGGCCAGACCTGCGCCACCCACGCCGCGATCCGCTCCTCATCGCGCTCGATCGCCCGATGCGCCGGCACCTGCACGCTCCAGCCGAGGCGGTGCAGCAGGTAGTCCAGCCCGCGCAGGGTGTACGACACCCCGAACAGCTCACCGATCAGCCGCGCGATCCGCGCCAGGGTCCAGCGTTGATCGCTCCAGCCGTGGGCGGCCGGGCCGCGCCGCAGTTCGGCGTCCAGCCGGGCCAGCTGGGCGTCATCGAGTTTGCAGACCGCTCCGCCGGCCCCCGTGGAGGCCAGGGCCGCCCGGCCGCCGGTCCGCCATGTCTTGCGCCAGGCGTAGGCCGACTTCTCGCTGACCCGCAGGATCCTGGCCACCTGCGCGGGCGCGAACCCGTTGGCGAACAGATCGCATGCGTACAGGCGGAGCCGCTCCCGCTGGGCGCGTTCCTCGGCGGTGAAACCACCGCTATCCGGATATCTCATACCAAAGGTGATCCCCGGGTGGGCGCGGATACACCTGGCGTGCTCACCTCAGCACTTCAAGATCAGTA
>NZ_CDRNDK010000898.1:0-1165 GCF_977012225.1 Planomonospora algeriensis
GCCGGTCGGACAGGTGGACGCCGTCGGCCGCCAGCCCGGCGCGCCGGCCGAGGTCCTCGACCAGCGCCAGCTCGGCGGCGTCGAAGGGACGGGCCGGGTCGGTGCGCGCCACGGTCAGCGCGCCCAGGATCCGCTGGGCCGTGCGCAGCGGCGCGATGATCACCGATGTGGCGCCGAAGGCGGCGACCAGCTCCCGGTGGGCCTCGGCCAGCGGCTCGCCGTCGGAGGCGGCGAGGTCGTCGGGACCGAGCAGCAGGGCCTCGCCGCCGCGCAGGACGCGGGCCAGCGGCGCGCTGGAGGACTCGGTGACCGGCGGCAGCGGCCCCTCCCAGGCGGGATCTCCGGAGTAGCCCTCGGGCGGGACGACCGCGACCCGGCGGACCTCCTCCGAACCGGTGCGCAGGTCCACCGCCGCCCACTCGGCCAGCCGCGGCACGATCAGGCGGCCCAGCCGGCGCAGCGCCTCGTCCACCTCCGGCGTCCGGGCCAGCATCGCGCCGGCCTCGGTGGTCGCCGCCAGCCGCTCGGCGAGCCGTTCCAGCGCCGCCAGCCGGTCGGCCTGGCGACTGGCGGCCTCCAGGTGTTCGGTGGCGTCGGTGAAGAGCACCGCCGCGGCGCGGATCCGGCCGTCCCGCAGGACCGGCGAGACCGACCAGGACACCGGCAACAGGTGCCCGTTGCCGCACAGGAAGCGGGCGCATTCGCCCCGGACGGCCAGGCCGCGTTCCAGCACCGGCCACAGACCGCAGGCCGAGCGGGGGATCACCGAGCCGTCGGCGGCCCGGTGCAGCAGATCGTGGGCGTCCGCCCCCAGCATCGTCTCCACCGGGCGGCCCAGCAGCTCGGCGGCCCGCGGGTTGGCCGCGCTGATGCGCCCGTCGCGGTCGGTGAGGTAGAGGCCCTCGCCCAGGCCGGCGAAGACCGCCTGCAGCAGCGCCCCGCCGGGCAGCGCTCCACCGGGCGGTCCGGCGCCGTCTCCGATCCCGCTCTCCGGCCCGGTCTGCTCGATCGTCACCTCAGTGGTCTTCCCAGCGGAGCCGCCCGGAATCCCTGGTCACGCACCTCCGGCCCGTCTCACCGGCCCCCGCTCCGGCCGGTCCCCGCTTCCGGACGCCGCCCGCCCGCCCGGGCCGCCGTAGACGCCGGTGAGCAGCTTGGTCGCCAT
>NZ_CDRNDK010000899.1:0-1163 GCF_977012225.1 Planomonospora algeriensis
TGCCCGAGCAGGACGCCACCGACGATCACAAGCGCAAGGGGTTCCGGTCGTTCGGCAAGTCCAAGGACCACCGCGATGACCTGCCGCAGGTCGTGATCGGGATGGCCGTCACCCGCACCGGCATCCCCGTCCGGGTGTGGTCCTGGCCCGGCGCGACCGGCGACTCCGCGCTGATCCGGCAGGTCAAGGACGATATGCGGGACTGGACGTTGTCGCGGATCGTGTGGGTCGCCGACCGCGGCTTCGCCTCCGAGCGCAACCGGCTGCACCTGCGCAAGGGCGACCACCACTACATCATCGGAGAGAAGCTCCGCTCCGGATCGGCCGAGGCC
Organism: Planomonospora algeriensis; assembly: GCF_977012225.1. Classification (NCBI taxonomy): domain Bacteria; kingdom Bacillati; phylum Actinomycetota; class Actinomycetes; order Streptosporangiales; family Streptosporangiaceae; genus Planomonospora; species Planomonospora algeriensis. The sequence goes on from NZ_CDRNDK010000899.1 coordinate 333, forward strand.
GCCGAAGCACTCGCCCGTCAGGGCCGCTACCAGGAGATCCGCGACAACCTGCGGGTCAAGGAGGTCCGGATCCGCGAGGACGAGCGGTTCATCATCTGCTTCAACCCCGAGGCCGCGCAGCGAGACGAGAAGGTCCGGGAACGACTGCTCGCCCAGCTCACGACCTTGATCGAGGGAACCGACCAGCTGAACGCGACCAAACGGGCGGAGCTGCGCGGGGTGATCTCCACCAAGCCCGGCCTGAACCGGTACCTGCGGACCACGCCCGGCGGGCTGCTGCGCATCGACGCCGCGAGGATCAAGGCCGAGGAGAACCTCGACGGGAAGTATCTGCTGCGCACCTCGGACCCGAAGATGACTCCTGAGGACATCGCGCTCGGCTACAAGCAACTCCTCGAGGTTGAGCGGGGCTGGCGCGACATGAAGCAGATCATCGACCTGCGGCCGGTCTTCCACCGCAAGGAGCAGCGCATCCGCGCGCACGTCCTGCTCTGCTGGCTGGCGCTGCTGCTGGCCCGGATCGCCGAGACCTCCACCGGGCAGACCTGGCCCACCCTGCGCCGCGAGCTCGACCGGATCACCCTGGGCACCTTCACCGGCCCCGCCGGCACCTTCCGGCAACGCACCGAGATCACCAAATCCCAACGCGACCTGCTCTACGCCCTCAAAATCGACACCCCGCCCAGGATCTACCAGCTCACCCCGCCCAGCCGCTGACCAGCCCGAACCCCAGCCCCTAGATACACGCCGTCCCGCCAGCAGACGGCACGTTTCCGCACGTCAATCCCCAGATTCGCGGACTATCCCGCTACATCAACTGCGGAACCCCGG
>NZ_CDRNDK010000900.1:0-1156 GCF_977012225.1 Planomonospora algeriensis
GGCGACACCGGCGGCGTGCTGGCCGCCTCGACGCTGGCCGAGATGCGCGAACCGGCGACCGTCGACGACGGCGACGCCTGGACCGGCGGGTACGGCCTGGGCCTGCAACTGGCCAGGGCGGGCGGGCGTCGCCTGGCCGGGCACACCGGTTCCATGCCGGGCTTCCTGGCCACGGTCTGGGCCGACCCGGCCGACCGGACCGGCGTGCTGTTCTGCGCCAACTCCACCTCCGGGGCCAGCCGCGCCCTGCTGACCGACCTGCTGGCGATCCTGGACGCCTGCGAGCCGCGCCTGCCGGCCGAGTGGGCGCCCGCCGAGGTCGACCCGGCCCTGCTGGAGCTGGCCGGCCCCTGGTATTGGGGGCCGGCCCCCTACGCGCTGCGGCTGCTGGGCGGCCGCGACCTGTCGCTGACCCCGCTCGGCGGCACCGGCCGCGCCTCCCGCTTCACCGCGCAGGCCGACGGCACCTGGCTCGGCCTGGACGGCTACTACGCCGGGGAGACGCTGCGGCCGGTCCGCCGGGCAGACGGCGCGGTCGGCCACCTGGACCTGGCGACGTTCGTCTTCACCCGCACCCCCTACGACCCGGAGGCCAGCGTGCCCGGCGGCGTGGACGACGGCGGCTGGCGCAGCTGAGCCACGAGCACGGCCACCGCATCCCCGCCGTCCCCGGACGCGCTGAGCGCGCCGTGCAGCACCTCCACCCGGTGCACCACGCGCGGCGCGCTCAGCGGGACCGCGGCCGTCCCCGCTGCCGGGCGGGTCGCCGCCGAGGCGGGCAGCAGGGTCAGGCCGTGCCCGGCGGCCACCAGGTTCAGCACCGTGTGCAGGTCGTGGCCGTCATAGCGGCAGGCCACCCGGAACCCGACGGAGCCGGGCGGGGGTGCCCGCCAGCTCGCGCAGCCGCTCCACCGCGACCGCGGCCGGCGCCTGCAGCCACAGCGCACCCTCCAGGTCGGCCAGTGCCAGGCCGCGCCGGCCCGCCAGCGGATGACCCGACGGCAGGACCACCGCCAAAGGCTCGGCCGCCACGCCGACGGCGGTGAGCGGCCCGGCGTCGGGCAGGCGCAGCGGGTCGCTGGGCGCGGCGATCCCGTCGATCAGCCCCAGATCCGCCGCACCGGAGGCGACCTGCTCGGCGACCCGGCCGCGTCGG
>NZ_CDRNDK010000901.1:0-1153 GCF_977012225.1 Planomonospora algeriensis
CGCTCGTCCCTGGCCGAGACCACCCACGGCACCACCGGCAGCTCCACCCCGCCCGACCCCGGCTCACCGGCCCCATCGCCCCCGCCCGACTCACCGCGCTCGACGGGCTGAGCGACTCCGCCGGACTCGGCGGGCGCCTCCTCGATGATCATGTGCGCGTTCGTGCCGCTGATCCCGAACGACGAGACACCGGCCCGGCGCGGACCTGTCTCCGGCTCCCAGGCGCGGGCCTCGGTCAGCAGCTCCACCGCACCCGCCGACCAATCCACATGCGGCGAAGGCTCCTCGGCATGCAAGGTCCTGGGGAGAAGCCCGTGGTGCAGTGCCATCACCATCTTGATCACACCACCGACCCCGGCGGCCGCCTGCGCATGGCCGATGTTCGACTTGATGGAACCCAGCCACAGCGGCCGGTCCTCAGACCGGTCCCGGCCATAGGTCGCGATCAGCGCCTGCGCCTCGATCGGGTCGCCCAGTGCGGTGCCCGTGCCATGCGCCTCGACCACGTCCACATCCGCCGGCGAGAGATTCGCGTTCGCCAGCGCCTGCCGGATCACCCGCTCCTGGGAGGGGCCGTTCGGCGCCGTCAGCCCGTTGCTCGCCCCGTCCTGATTGACCGCCGACCCGCGCACCACCGCCAGCACCCGGTGACCGTTGCGGCGCGCGTCCGACAACCGCTCGACCAGCAGCACACCGACACCCTCACCCCAGCCCGTGCCGTCGGCCGACGCCGAGAACGCCTTGCAGCGGCCGTCGAGCGCCAGACCCCGCTGACGGGAGAACTCCACGAACGTGCCCGGCGTCGCCATCACCGTCACGCCGCCCGCCAGCGCCAGATCGCACTCCCCCGACCGCAGCGACTGCGCCGCCAGGTGCAGGGCGACCAGCGACGACGAGCACGCCGTGTCCACCGTCACCGCCGGACCCTCGAACCCGAACGTGTACGACACCCGGCCCGAGGCCACGCTGCCCGAGTTGCCCGTGCCGATCAACCCCTCCAGCTCCGCCGGAACCGAGGAGAGCTGGCTCGCGTAGTCGTGGTACATCACGCCGGCGAACACACCCGTACGGCTACCGCGCAACCCCACCGGGTCCAGCCCCGCCCGCTCCAGCGCCTCCCACGACGCCTCCAGCAGCAGCCGCTGCTGCGGAT
>NZ_CDRNDK010000902.1:0-1144 GCF_977012225.1 Planomonospora algeriensis
CGCCGCAGGTGCTCGGCAGACGGTCGCCGCCGCGACCCGGCCCCGGCCCGCTCCGGCGGCCGGATCGGCCGCCGCGAGGCAGGGCGTGCCGGACGCCGAGGCGATCGTGCTGGTGATCCCCGGACGCAGGCGGTATCACGTCGCCGGGTGCCGTCAGCTGGTCGGCAGGGAACACGAGGAACTCACTCACGAGGAGGCTCGGGAGGAGGGTTTCACGCCCTGCACCACCTGCCTTCCCGAATTCAGCGGCGGGGTCGTGCCCCAGGACGCCCCCGAGGAGCAGCAGGCCGCTCAGGCCCCGTCCCCGGCACCGCCGTCCCCGGCCCCCCGGGCCGCCCAGGCCTTCCGCGAGTCCGGCCCCTCCGGTGCGACCGGACCGGACAGCGGTGAGACCGTACGGTTCACCCCTCCGTACCGCCCCGTCGGAGCTGCGGGGACCCAGGCGGGCCGGTCCCAGACGCCGCCGCGGGAGCCGGAGGCCCCGCTCCGGGAGTCCCGGGAGCAGTCGGCTCCCGCGCCCCGTTCCGAGGAGACGGCGTCCCCCTTCGCCGCCCCCGCGTTCCCCGTTCAGGCGTCTCCGCCCGTACCGGTGGCGGAGGACTCCTCGGCCACCAGCTGGTTCAGCCGCGATCAGGCCTCTCCTCCGGCCTCCGGCCCGGGACCCGCCGCCCCGGAGACGCGGGCGTCCGAGCCGGCGGAGCAGGACGCTCCCGAGCGGGGACCGTCCGAGCCGGAGCCGGGGCGGGACGTCCCGGAGCCGGTGCCCGGCGAGGAGCCGCCCGCGCGGCAGGCGGCGGGGCAGGGCGCGCCGGAGCCTGACGGACGAGCGGCGACGGAGTCCCCTTCGGCGGGATCCGCGGAGCCCGGGGAGCCTGCCGGGGCGGAGCCCGCGGACGACACCACCGGATCCGAGACCACCGGACCGGACACTGCCGGACCGGACACTGCCGGACCGGACACCACCGGACCTGAGACCGCCGGACCGGACACCACCACGTCCGAGACCGCCGGACCCGAGACCGCCGGACCGGAGCCGGAGACCGACGGGCCGCCCGAGGCGGAGCCCGTCCCGGCCGGATCCGAATCCGCCGCGGAGCCCGCCGAGCCGGTCGGTACGGCGAGCACCGCGGAACCCGCGAGCGGG
>NZ_CDRNDK010000903.1:0-1143 GCF_977012225.1 Planomonospora algeriensis
TGCCGAGGACGTGCCTACGGCCTACTTGTAGGTGACGTCGCTCTTGGTGACCTTGCAGTTGGAGTCGTTCCAGCCCTCACCGATGTAGCTGGGCTCGCTGCCCTTGCTGACGCCCTTGTACTTGCCGCAGACGGTGGCGCTGCCGTCGACGACGAGGCGGGTGATGGTGGCGGTGTCGCCCCAGTTGGAGTTGATGCCGGCGACCATCTTGACGTCGGAGACCAGCACGTTGTCGATCTTCACGTGGCGCTGGTGCGAGCTGGAGCAGTTGCCGCACGCCCGGTACAGCTTGCCCGAGCCGTTGAGGTAGAAGCCGGAGATGCTGACCGTGCCGTTGCCGTTGTGCTGGAACGTCTTGTCGGAGCCGGACCTGGCGCCGCCGCCGATGACGTAGGAGGTGCCGCCGCCGGTGCCCTTGAAGGTGGCGGCGTCCTCGCCGATGTCGTTCCACCACACGTTCTTCAGCGTGCAGGTGCCCTCGCAGTGCACGCCGTCACCGGCGGGGGAGCCGATGATGACGTTCTGCAGGGTGCCACCGTTGGCGATCTTGAACATCGGGTCCTGCGACTCGCTCTGGCCGCCGTCGCCGATGCAGCAGTAGGTCTTCATCCCGCCGTCGAAGGTGCCGGACACCGACACGGTGCCGGAGATCTTCACCGAACCCGCCGAGGACGGCCACTGGCCGGTCGGCGTGCCGGTCCCGGGGTTGCCGGTGGGGGTGGTGGTCGGGGTGGAGGTGGGGGTGACGGTCGGGGTGGGGCTGGAGGTCGGGTTCGAGCCGCCGCCGGCGGCGTAGGTCTCGAACTCGGCGATCCGCGGCGCGCTGGACGCGCTGGTGATGTCGAGGGTGAGCTTCTTCAGCGAGGTCGAGGCGAAGGAGACGGTGCCCGGGTCGCCGCTGCCGCTGGCCAGGACCGAGCCCTTGTCGGCGTTGAGCAGGCGCCACGCGCCGATGGAGCCACCGCCGGAGGCCTGCTTGATGACGGCGCTGCTCACCGTCGTGGCGCTGCCCCACTTGACCGAGACGGAGCCGGTCGAGCCGCTGGGTGCCCAGTAGGTGCTGGTGTCGCCGTCCTTGACGTTGCCGTAGCTGGTGCCGCTGGCCTTGCTGGAGCCGTCGGCGCCGCCGCTCAGGCTCAGGTT
>NZ_CDRNDK010000904.1:0-1142 GCF_977012225.1 Planomonospora algeriensis
TGCGGGGGGCCGTCGTGCCGGTGGGCCGCTTCGTGAGCGCCGCGACCGGGCCCAGGGCGCCGGTGAGCGTGTCGAGGAGTCCGAGCGGGACGGCCTCCGCCATCCGGCGGGGGGTCCAGTAGCCGAGCACGCGGCGCTGCTCCGCCGTGCTGAGGGCGGCCGCGTGCTCGACGATGTCGGGGCGGCCTTTGTCCCCTCCGGTCCGGAGGGCCTTTTCGGGGACGTGCGCGGGGTTCCGGGAGAGGGCCGCGGCCACCGCGTCGGCGCCGGCGAGGCCGCGTCCGTGCTCGGTGGTGGTCGCGCCGGTGAGGGGGGCGCCCGTCAGCCCGATGACGAGGGGGGCGGCCGCAAGCAGGGCGAGGCTCGGGGTCATGGCCCCGAGTTTGCACTACCCAAGGTTTCCGCGTGGCTACTTTGCGTGAAGCTATGGAGCGTCGGTGCCCTGGGCGGCCTGATACACGGCCTGGGCCTCCACGCCGAAGTAGGGGCCGAACATCCAGCCGCTCGCGAAGCCGTACTTGAAGCTGTTCACCGAGTTCAGGGTGCCCAGCCCGGTGGCCTCGTCGAAGTCGAGGAACCACGGCCCGCCGCTCGACCCGCCCGTCATGTCGCAGTCCAGCCCGAGGTCGCGGGAGCTCAGGAAGTCGTCGAACGCCCGGCCGCTGCAGTAGACCAGCTCCGAGCCGTCGTAGGGGGCGGCGGAGGGGTAGCCGAAGGCGTGCATCTGCCGCCTGCGGGCCTGGTTGAAGGCGACGCCCTGGCCGCCGACCACGTCGGTCAGGCGCCGCCCGTCCAGCGGGGCCACCACGGCGGCGGCCACGTCGTGGTCGATGTCCTCGGCGTTGTTCCACCGCGGGGTGGTGTAGAGCGTGGTGGCGACCCAGGTGCCGTGCGGTCGTTGGCCGCCGTCGTAGCCCGGCACGAAGACCCAGTTGGTGTGGAATGCGCCGCCCATCTTCACGCAGTGCCCGGCGGTGATCACCGTGCTTCTGTTCTCGCTGGTCACCGCGTTGCCGGAGCAGGAGGCGTTCCGTCCCCGGTAGGTGAAGAAGACCCGTCCGGCGGTCCCGGTGACGGCTCCGCCGCGGGTCCAGGGGCGCCGCCGACGGCGCGCGCGCCCGCGCCGGGGCGCTCGCCGCGCT
>NZ_CDRNDK010000905.1:0-1138 GCF_977012225.1 Planomonospora algeriensis
CGAATGCGTTCTTGGACGCTCTGGCCGAGTACCGCAGCTCGCAGGGGCTGGCGGGTACCTCGCTGGCCTGGGGCCTGTGGGCGATCGGCGGCATGGCGGAGGAGCTGACCGAGGCCGACGTGCGCCGCATGGAGCGCATGGGCCTGAAGCCACTGTCGGCTGCGGATGGACTGGCGCTGTTCGACGCCGCTCTGCGCTATGACCACCCGGCGCTGGTCGCCGCCCGGTTCGTCCAGACCAGAAGCGCGACCCGTACGGCGCCGCCCCGGGCGGGCGGCGGCAACGGACTCGCGGAACGGCTGGCCGCGATGGAGTCTGCGGAACGCCGCTCGCTGCTGTCCGATCTGGTGCGCCAGGAAGTGGCGACGGTGCTCGGACACTCCTCGAAGGAGGCCGTACAGCCGGATCGCGCCTTCCAGGACCTGGGCTTCGACTCTCTTACCGCGGTGGAGTTCCGCAACCGGCTCAGCGGGGTCACCGGCATGCGGCTGCCGGCCACGCTGATCTTCGACTACCCGACCGCTCAAGCGGTGGCGGACTACGTGGAGGCGGAGCTGACCGGCGCCGCGCCCGCGGACATAGCGGTCACAACGGCCAGGACACCGGGTGATGATGAGCCGATCGCCATCGTCGGCATGGCCTGCCGTTACCCGGGCGGTGTGCTGTCGCCCGAAGGGCTGTGGGAGTTGGTGGCCGACGGCATGGACGCCATCTCCGAGTTCCCCACCGATCGTGGCTGGGACGTGGAGAGGATCTACAACCCCGACCCGGAGAGCAAGGACACCTCCTATGTGAAGCACGGCGGTTTCCTGTACGACGCGGCGGAGTTCGACCCTGGTTTCTTCGGGATCAGTCCGCGTGAGGCCCTGACCATGGATCCGCAGCAGCGGCTGCTGCTGGAGACCTCGTGGGAGGCGCTGGAGCGGGCGGGTCTGGACCCGGTGGGGTTGCGCGGCAGCCGTACGGGCGTGTTCGCCGGCGTGATGTACCACGACTACGGACTCGGCACTCCCGCTTCGACCAGCGGCGGAAGCCTGGTGTCCGGCAGGATCTCGTACACCTTCGGATTCGAAGGCCCCGCGATGACGGTGGACACGGCGTGCTCGTCGTCGCTGGTCGCCCTGCACCTGGCGGCGCA
>NZ_CDRNDK010000906.1:0-1138 GCF_977012225.1 Planomonospora algeriensis
CCGCCGCGGTGACCGCCACCGCCGGGGCGGCGGGCGCCGCGTTCGCGGCGCCGGAGGAGGACAGGAGCGCCGCTCCCGCCATGAGTGAGGCCACTCCGAGCCGCCGTCCAACCCTCACGTGACTTCATCCCCTCATATCGCTGGATAACCTGATCAACGGAACATGGCGCACCTCCAGGATGCGCCCTCGGCCGGTCATGAAGAGATGACGGGCCGGCGATGTGTTTAGAGTGGCCGGGTGCCAGAAAAGTTGCATCCGAACATCGAGAAGGTCGCCGCCGCCCTGCGCGAGCACGGCGTCCCCGGACAGATCGTCGTGTTCTCGCAGGCCACCCCCACCGCCGCGACCGCCGCCGCGGAGCTCGGCTGCGAGGTCGGCGCCATCGCCAACAGCCTCGTCTTCGAGGCCGACGGCGAGCCGCTCCTGGTGCTCACCAGCGGAGCCCACCGTGTCGACACCGGCCTGGTCGCCGAGACGATCGGCGCGGCCGCGGTACGGCGGGCCACGCCGGAGCTGGTCCGAGCGGCCACCGGCCAGCCCATCGGCGGCGTCGCCCCGATCGGTCACCCGGCTCCGATCCGGACCCTGGTCGACACCTGGCTGAAGGCGCACGAGGTGGTCTGGGCCGCCGCGGGCCACCCGCACAGCGTCTTCCCCACCTCCTACGACGAACTGCTCCGCATCACCGGTGGCGTCGCGACGGAGGTCGCATGACCACCGTCTGGCACAATCCGCGCTGCTCCAAGAGCCGCTGCGCCCTCGACGCCCTCGCCGGCGTCGGCGGGGACGTGACCGTCCGCCGCTACCTGGACGACCCGCCCACGGTCGCGGAGCTCACCGAGGTCCTCGACCGGCTCGGCCTGCAACCGTGGGACATCACCCGTATGGGGGAGGACCGGGCCCGGGTGCTCGGGCTGGCGGAACGGCCGCGCGACCGCGACGAGTGGATCGCGATCCTGGCCGCCGACCCGGTCCTGATCCAGCGCCCCATCGTGCTCACCGACGACGGCCGCGCCGTGGTCGCCCGCGACGAGGAGACCCTGAAAGCCCTCCTCGAGGGAGGTTCCTAGCCGACCGAACGGCGGTTCCGTTCACGGGGTGGTGGTCCGGCCGGGTCCGGTTCGCGGGGTGGCCGGG
>NZ_CDRNDK010000907.1:0-1122 GCF_977012225.1 Planomonospora algeriensis
GGTCCGGGCCCGCTGGACGCGGGACTTCATCCCGGGCACCGACAGGCCGAGCCGGCGGGCGGCCTCGGCCTGGGTGACGCCCTCGTAGTCGATGACGGTGATGGCCTGGCGATCACGCTCCGACAGCTGCGCCAGCATCGGCGCCAGGCATCCGGCCAGCGCGGCCAGTGCGCCGGGCTCGGCCGCCTCGCCGGTCAGGCTGCGGTCGAAGGCGGCCCGGGCATGCGCCCGGCCGGCCGCGGCGGCCGCGCGGTGGTGGTCGATGATCGCGTTGCGGGTGATCTGGTAGACCCAGGCCTCCAACCGCCCGGTCTCGCGCGGGCCGGAGCTGCTGCGGCTGATGCGTGTCAGCACCTCCTGGACGATGTCCTCGGCGTCGGCGGGCCGGTCGATGCGGGCGGCGACGAAGGCGACCAGCCGGGTGCGCAGCTGCGCGCTCGCCGCCGCGGCGTCGGCGGCCGGTCGGGTGGGCGTCGTCACGGTCGTGTCCTTCCTCGCCCTGTCCGGGGGCCGAGCCGGTCGGCCCGGCCCCGGGCAGGCGTGCGGTGTTACCGGCAGCCGCAGCTGCTGGGCGCCTCGACGGCCGGGGTGGTGACCGAATCGCCGGTCGAGCCGCCGGCCGGGAAGCCGCAGCAGGCGCCCTTGTCCTCGGGGGCGCAGCAGGTCTGCAGCGCGGTGGTCGAGCAGCAGGCCGCGGCGGGCGTCTCGGCGGCGGGGCCGGCCGGGGTGGTGTCGGTGCCGGTCATGGCAGATCGTCCTCTCCTTCAGGTGGGCAACGTCACTGAGGTAGACGGTGCACTCCGGAAATGGATGCACCAGGAACCCGACTGTTTTGACCGCCACCTAATTTGACATCTCTCTAACCAGAGTGCAGGCTGAGCATTGCTTAGACAAGCTTCGAAACACGGAGTGTGAGATGCGCTTCCTGCTGCGCCGCCGTCCGGCTCCCGCGACGCCCACGACCGTCTCCTTCGACGAGGCCACCGGCCGGGTCTGCGACCGCGCCTGCCGGGCCGACGCCGCACTGGAGCGTGCCCGCGCCGCCGCCTGGCTCACCCGCTGAACCCCGACCACCCGAACCCAGGAGGAACGATCATGAGCAGTGGATGCTGCGGCCCGGCC
>NZ_CDRNDK010000908.1:0-1121 GCF_977012225.1 Planomonospora algeriensis
CCCGTCGCGGATCACCGCGGCGACGGCGGCCAGCGCGCCCGCGGGCTCGGCCTCCCCGACCTCCCGCGCCAGCCGGGCGGCCAGGACCGCCGGGTCGCCGTGCGTGCCGTACATGAGCCGGTCGACCAGGCGCCGCAGCAGGTGGCGGAGAGGATGGAAGAAGGCGCCCGCGAACAGCGCGGCGACCAGGCCGCCGATCCGGTCGTAGTCCGACAGGGCGATCCCGGCGAGGGCGCCCGCGCCGAAGTAGACGACGCTGACCGCGGCGACCAGCCCGGCGGCCACGAAGGCCCGGCTGATCACGGTGTCGATGCCGTACAGCCGGTAGCGCAGCACGGAGAAGGCGATGGCCACCGGGATCAGGCCGGTCCAGATCGTGGCGGCCAGCCACCAGTCCGGTCCGGCGATCAGGCAGACGCTGTAGACCGCGAAGGCCGACAGGGGCCAGGCGATCTGCCGGCGGACGACGGGATCGGCCCGGCGCAGGCGCAGGACCAGGGAGAGCACGGCCGTGACCACGAGCACCGAGACCGCGGTGCTGAGGACCAGCAGTGACGGCCGGTAGTAGGGGGCCAGCGCCTCCACCGCGAGCGGGTTGGGGATCACCTGCGGGTGGGGGTAGGTCTCCGGACGGGGCGTCGGGCGGAGGATCTGCAGGGTGGCCTGCGCGACCAGCACGGCGACGCCCAGCACCGGGACCGGCCGCCAGCGCGGCGACGGCAGACGGCCGTCGGGGGAGTACAGCGGGAGGACGACGGCGAGCAGCATGCCGCCGACGCCCCAGCCGGCGACGCTGAACCAGCGCAGGTAGCCGGCGGCGGCGAGGTCCCCGGAGGAGGCGGCGGCGAACATGGCGGAGTCCGAGAAGACGTGGACCGCGCAGCCAAGGCCGCCGGCGCACATCAGCCAGCCCGTGATCGGGCGGACGCCGTGCGCCAGCAGGAACGCGCCCACCACGGGGAAGATCAGCCCCGCCGCGTGGTCGGGGGAGGCGGGCACGTCGAGGGACCACTCGGGCGGCAGGCCCAGACCCGCGACGGACCCGGTGACGGTGAGCGCCACGGCCAGCACGGCGACCACGACGGGGGCGAGCCGCCGCGGCGAGGCCAGCAGCGCGGCCA
>NZ_CDRNDK010000909.1:0-1118 GCF_977012225.1 Planomonospora algeriensis
GTGGTCGGGTGCGGCGGAGTTGTGGGTGCGGGGTGGGGAGGTCGACTGGGAACGGATGCTCGCCCCGGCCCGCCCCGAAACCGTCGACCTGCCCACCTACGCCTTCCAGCACCGGCACTACTGGCCGGCCGCCGTCCAGTCCGGCGGCGACCTCGCCCAGCTCGGCCTGGGGGCCGCCGGGCACCCGCTGCTCGGCGCGGCCGTCTCCCTGGCCGACGCGGAAGGCGTCCTGCTGACCGGCCGGATCTCACTGAAGACGCACCCGTGGCTGGCCGACCACATGGTCAACGGGCAGGTGCTGCTGCCCGGGACGGCCTTCGTGGAGCTGGCCGTACGGGCGGGTGACGAGGTCGGCTGCGACCTGCTGGAGGAGCTGACGCTGCAGGCGCCGCTGACCCTGCCCGCCACCGGCGGCGTGCACGTGCAGATCGCCGTCGGCGCGCCCGATGAGGACGGCAGGCGCCCGCTGACCGTCCACGCCCGGACCGACGAGGAGCCGTGGACCAGGCACGCCAGCGGCTTCCTCACCAAGGACACCGCCGCGGCCGCCTTCGCCGAGCCGTCCTGGCCCCCGCCGGGCGCGACGGCCCTGCAGGCGGGCGACGTGTACGAACTGCTGGCCGGGATCGGCATCGAGTACGGCCCGGCCTTCCAAGGACTGACCGCGCTGTGGCGCAGGGACCAGGAGCTCTTCGCCGAGGTGGCCCTGCCGGAAGGCACCGAGGCCGGCGGGTTCGGCCTGCACCCCGCGCTCCTCGACGCGGCGCTCCACCCGCTGGCCGTGGGCGGTTTCTTCGACACGCAGTCCGCGGACGGCCCGGTGCTGCCGTTCGCCTGGACCAACGTCCGGCTCGCCGCCACCGGCGCCGCCGCCCTGCGCGTACGGCTCTCGCCCGCCGGAGCGAACAGCGTCCGCATCGAGGCCGCCGACGCCACGGGCGCACCCGTCGCCTCCGTGGACTCGCTGGTCGTACGGGCGCTGGCCGCCGAAGACCTCAAGACCGGCACCGACCCGCTGCGCGACGCGCTCTTCGCGCTCGACTGGATCGCGGCACCGGCCGCGGCCGCCACCGAACCCGGCGAGCCGTACGTCGCCATCGCCGGCGGCGGCGACCCGC
>NZ_CDRNDK010000910.1:0-1115 GCF_977012225.1 Planomonospora algeriensis
CGACCCCGGCTCCGACCCCGGCCTCGACCCGGGCTCCGGCCGCGGCCCCCGCCTCCCGGGGCGCGGGCCGCGGCCGGAGGTTCAGACTTCGAGCTTCTCCTCGATGCCGCGCAGGTTGTGCCGGGCCAGCGCCAGATTGGCGCGGCCGCGGTCGAGCGCGAGGTAGAGGAAGAGCCCCTTGCCGCCCCGGCCGGTGATCGGCCGGATGATGTGGTATTGGTCGGTGAGGGTGATGAGGATGTCCTCGATGGTGGCCTTGAGGCCCAGCGACTCCATCGTCCGCAGCTTGGCCTTGACGACCTCGGTGTTGCCCGCCGCCGCGACCTGGAGGTCGAGGTCCTTGGAGCCCCCGAGCGCGCCCAGGGCCATCCCGCTGTTGTAGTCCACGACCACCGCGCCGACGGCGCCGTCGATCGCCATCATCTCCTTGAGGGACACGTCCATGCTGGCCATTGGTCTCTCCGATCACTGTGTTGCCGAGGGTTTCGGCGTCGCCGACATGCGCTCGCCGATGGCGGCCAGGTTCGCCGCCGTCTTGCGGCCCTCCAGTCGCAGCAGTCCGAGGTTGGTTCCCGGGCGGGCCGTGACCGTGAGGACGATCTTGGGGCCGGCGGCGTAGAAGGCCGCGTAGCCGTTGGTGCCGGAGATCAGGGTCTCCTCCAGGGCGCCCTTGCCGATGAGGCCGGTCATCCGGCGGCTGAGGGCCAGCAGGGCGGAGGAGAGCGCGCCGGTCTGCTCGACGCTGCCGGCCATGTCGGCCGCGATCACCAGGCCGTCCACACTGCACGCGACGCTGCCGTCCACGTCGGGCATGCGCCGGCGCAGCAGGACCATCTCCCGGTACACCTCGTCACGCAGTTCCACGGGCATCCTCCTTCCGATCCGCTTCAGCGTCCGCAGTCTCAGGGTCAGTGGCACGAGACCGACCTCATGCGAGCGCCTCCAATGCGTTCCTCAGCCGGATGAGCAGGTTCACGTCGGTGGGGTCCCCCGTGGCGGAGGGCAGCCACTCCGGGGACGACCGGGGCCGGACCGCCTCGGTCCCGTCCTCCGGGGCGGTCCCGGCGCGGGCGCCGCCGGCCCGCCGGGGAGGACCCCGGACGCGGTGGGGGGCG
>NZ_CDRNDK010000911.1:0-1109 GCF_977012225.1 Planomonospora algeriensis
TGCGCGGCCAGCGCGTCCAGGGTGGCGCGGTCGGAGCCCAGCGCGGGCGTGCGGGCGATCCGGCGGAGCCGGGTCAGCGCGTCGAGCGCCTTCAGCTGGTCGGCGCGGCGGGCGAAGTGGGCGATGCCGGCGGCCACCGAACCCGTCGAGGCGCGGCCTGCGGAGGCGTACCCCGAGCGCTGGAGCAACCAGGCCGTGAGGGTCGTGGGATCGGCCGCCTCGCCCCGGCGCAGCGCGTCCACCGCCGTGCGGATGCCGTACCGGTGCAGCCGCTCCACCAGGCGGTGCCGTACCTCGGCGGGGACGGGCAGGTCGGACGCGGTACGGAAGTCCTCCAGGTCGAGGAGGTAGTCCTCCAGGTCGTCGGAATCCAGGCCGGCCAGGGCCGACAGGGCCGCGAACTCCTCGGTGTCCAGCGGGCGGGCCCGCGCGGTCTCGGCGAGCAGGCCGATCACCGGGACCACGTCGAAGACGGAGGTCCGCAGGTCGGCGTAGCCGCCGGCGGCCAGCCGGCGGGCGGTCGGCCAGGGGTCGTCCTCGTCGCCGCGCCGGTCGATCTGACCGAGCACGGCGAGGGTGTTGACGCAGCTCAGACCGCACGCGCCGGTCAGGCCGCGGAACTCGGCGAGGGTGGTGTCGTCGAATTTCTGGACGTAGCGCAGCACGTAGATCATCGCTTGCGCGCGGTCGTCCTCCTCGCCGGAGCCGAACAGCATGCTGCGGGCGGCCCGCTCGTTGACGGCCGTCACCGTGTTCATGCCGGGGGTGTCGACGATGGTGACCGTGCGCAGCGACGGCAGATCCAGCGAGACGCGCAGGCGGCGGATCCGGGCCGTGTCCACCCCGAGGTCGGCGGGGAGCCGGTGACCGGGCAGCAGCCGGGAGCGGGCCGTGGTGCCGTCGGTCAGCTCGATGGTGATGAGCCCGTCGTCGGGACCGTACTCGTACTGGGTGACGACGAAGGTGCACTCGCCGGCGTCCACCGGGGCGACCGGCAGTCCCAGCAGCGCGTTGACCAGCGTGGACTTCCCGCTGCTCACCGCGCCCGCCACCGCGACCCGCAGCGGCGCGTCGAGGCCGGCGCGCACCTGCGCCACCCGCTCGCGCAG
>NZ_CDRNDK010000912.1:0-1106 GCF_977012225.1 Planomonospora algeriensis
CGCGGAGCGGAGCCATCCGGCCCCCGACCCGAAGCGGGCCGAGCAGCGTGAGCAGCGGGTCGCGGCCGGCCTGGCGGAGCTGGAACGCTGGCTGGCCGACCAGGTCCGGCAGGGACTGGCCGGGGCCCGGCGGCACGACCAGTGGGACGGGCTGGTCAAGCGCCTGGTCGACGCGCAGGCCCCGGGGCTCGCGGGGACCGTCTCGCGCCTCGGTTCCGTCCTGGCGGCCGAGGACTGGCCCGCCCGCCTCCTCAGCGAGTACTCCCTGCTCCACCTCCTGCTCGCCGCCCACCGGCGGACGGCCTCCCCGGAGGGGGCGCCGGACGCGCTCGGCGCGGGGCTGCGGCAGACCGTGCGCACGCGGATCGGCTTCCCCGTCGCCAAGGAGGAGGTGCTCGCCGGCGAGACGGTCCGCGACCGGTGGGACGTGCTCGGACGGCGCGACGAGGAGCAGGACCGGCTGACCGCGCGGCGGGTGTGGCTGCGCGGCAGGACGACCGGCCGGGCCGCGCTCGTGCTCTCCTTCGCCCCCGCCGGGCAGGCGCTGGACGCCTCGCTGGTCACCGGCACCACGATAGACGCCGACCTGGCGTTCTACCCCGGTTCGGCCCCGCTGCGCGCCCTGGTCGCCGAGCGCCGCGGCGCCGTCTCCGCGGGAGACCCGCCCGGGGTCCGCGTGGAGGAGGCCCTCGCGGAGGTGGCGGCGGCCCTGGCGGGCGACCCCTGGCTCGACTCGTGGCCGCTCGTGCTCGACCGGGTGGTCCCGGCGCGGGACGGCGGATGGCTGCTCGGCGGCCCGGGCGCGGGCTCCCGCTGCACCCGTCGGCGGGCGTGCCCTGGCGGCTGCTCGCCGTCTCGGGCGGGCATCCGCTGACGGTCGCCGCCGAATGGACCCCGCACGGCCTGCGACCGCTGGCGGCCTGGAACGAGGAAGGACTGGTCGTGCTGTGAGCACCCCCGCGAACATTCCGGTGACAGGTCCCGCGACCGGCGTCACGATCCCCTGGGAGGAGCTGGTCTCCGCCGCGCTCGTCGGCGCCGACCGCAGGCCGCCGCCCGGTGCGGCGGACCCGGCGGCGGAGCTGCTGGAGCAGGCCGCGGTGCAC
>NZ_CDRNDK010000913.1:0-1102 GCF_977012225.1 Planomonospora algeriensis
CGCGTGGGTGCGCGCCCGCATCGGGGAGCTGCCGGACCTGGTCGAGCGGGAGCTGGAGGCGATCGGCGAGGGCCGGCTGGCGGTCATCGTGCCCGCCGCCCGGCACGCCGAGGTCTCCGCCGCCCTGGCGGCGGGCCCTTCGGAGCCGGCCGCGCTGGACCACCCCGTCGCGGTGCTGACGCCCGCCGCCGCCAAGGGGCTGGAGTTCGACGCGGTGATCGTGGTCGAGCCCGCCGAGATCCTGGCCGGCTCCCCCATGGGCGGCCACGACCTGTACGTCGCCGTCACCCGCGCCACCCGCCGGCTGACCGTGCTCTTCGCCGGCGCCCTCCCGCCGATGCTGTCACGGCTGGCCCGCCGCTAACGTGGGCGGTCAGTGACCCAGTCGTCTCACAAGAGGAGCCCCGTCGATGTCACCGGTGCTGGAGGGTACGGCTCGCGCGCTGCTGCGCAGGATCGCGGCCGAGCAGTCCGAGTCGAGGCTGCCGTCGCTGGCGGCGGCCGTGGTGCGCGACGGGGAGATCGCCTGGTTCGGTGCGCGCGGCCGCGTCGACGGGTACGGCGCAGACGGCGGAGACGGTGCGCAGCAGCCCGCCGCGCCCACCGTGCACACCCAGTACCGCATCGGGTCGATCACCAAGAGCATGGTCGCCGTCGTGGTGATGCGGCTGCGCGACGAAGGCCGCCTGGACCTGCTGGACCCGATCGGCAAGCACGTCCCCGGCACGCCCGCGGACGAGGTCACCGTCGCGCAGCTGCTGTCGCACACCTCCGGCCTGACCGCCGAACCGCCCGGCCAGTGGTGGGAGCGCACCCCCGGCATGCCGTTCGCCGAGCTGCTGGCCCTGCTCGGCCCGGAGGCGGCCCGGCACCGGCCCGGCCGCCGCTACCACTACTCCAACCTCGGTTTCGGCCTGCTGGGCGAGCTGGTGGCCCGCCACCGCGGCACCGACTGGGCCGCCGCCGTACGCGAGGAGGTCCTGCGGCCGCTCGGCATGCGCGACACCACGACGCGGCCGCGCGCGCCGCACGCGCGCGGCTACGCCGTCCACCCGTGCGGGCCGACTTGCTGCTGCCCGAGCCCGAGCACCGACGCCGGCGC
>NZ_CDRNDK010000914.1:0-1089 GCF_977012225.1 Planomonospora algeriensis
CTGGCGCGGCTGGGCGGCGACGAGTTCGCCATCGTCCTGTCCGGCCCCACCACCACCGACGCCCACACCCTGGCCCAACGCATCCTCACCGCCCTGGCCCACCCCTACCGCATCGGCGAACGCGAACTCCACCTCACCACCAGCATCGGCATCCTGACCGGACTCCCCCTCACCAACCCCACCGACGCCCTGCGCGACGCCGACCTCGCCCTCTACACCGCCAAAGCCCACGGCAAGAACCGCACCACCCCCTTCCACCCCGACCTGCGCACCGCCCGCCTCCACCACACCAACCTCGCCACCGGCCTGCGCCACGCCCACACCCGAGGCGAACTCACCCTCCACTACCAACCCGTCGTCGACCTGACCACCGGCACCATCCACGCCGTCGAAGCCCTCCTGCGCTGGACCCCCGCCACCGGCCACCCCATCCCCCCCGACGTCTTCATCCCCATCGCCGAAGACACCGGCCTCATCACCACCCTCGGCCACTGGGCCCTCGAGCAGGCCATCACCGACGCCACCCACTGGCACGAGCGGTACGGCACCGCCGTCACCGTCAACGTCTCCGGCCGCCAGCTCCGCGACCCCGCCTTCAACGACACCGTCCTGGACACCCTCGCCCGCCACCACCTGCCCCACCACGCCCTCATCCTCGAAATCACCGAAAGCACCCTCCTGGCCACCACCCCCGCCGAAACCCACCGCATCACCACCCGCCTGACCGACCTGCGCACCCACGGCATCCGCATCGCCCTCGACGACTTCGGCACCGGCTACTCCTCCCTGGCCTACCTGCGCACCCTGCCCGTCGACATCCTCAAGATCGACCGCTCCTTCACCACCCCGCCCACCGCCGCCGACCACCCCCAGACCCGCGCCTTCACCAAAGCCATCCTCGAACTGTCGGCCAGCCTCGGCCTCGACACCATCGTCGAAGGCGTCGAAACCCCCGACCAGGCCACCGTCCTACGCCAACTCGGCGCCCCCCACGCCCAGGGCTACCTGTTCTCCCCGCCCGTCCCCGCCCCCCCGCATCGACGACCTGCTGCGCACCACCCCCTGGCAGCAGCACGTCGCCTGAACCGC
>NZ_CDRNDK010000915.1:0-1087 GCF_977012225.1 Planomonospora algeriensis
CCCGAGGGGTCAGGTTTCGCTGGGGAGCGAGATGGTGATGACCTCCTCGCCGTCCTCGATGGACACGGAGACGATCAGCGTGGCCGGGTACGCCTTGCGGATGCGCCGCTCACGGGGGATCCGCACCAGGTGGATGGGAACACGGCGGTGGGTGCGCGGCGTCTCCGTGAGTGCCGCATTGGCCAAGGACAGCACGTACCACAGGCGGCCGGTCTCGCTCTGCGCGATGCCCTTGCGCTCCTTGTCGGCGTAGCTCCAGGCCACGCAGTCTTCCCATGCGGCCCGGGTGAACGCGACCGGGGACCATAGGCCCGCCTCCTGGGCCAGGTCGTCGAATGCCTCGATCAGGTCGCCGGAGGCGATGCGGCCGGCGCGGGTCTGGGCATCCACGGGCGGTTTCGAGTCGTTGGTGTCGTTGGGTTGGATCGTCGGCTCGGTCACGGGGGTCTTTCCTTCCGTGTCGGGTTCTTGCAGGAGGGCGGGTGCTCGAGCGGCGGAGCCGTGCAGGGGGCGGCCCGGCCGCTCGAGCACGGGGGCGGCTACTCGCCGGGCAGCACCTCGCCGGGCAGGGTCACGGCGACGAGCGGGAAGCGCTGGGCCTCGAGCCATGTGCGCTTGGTGGCGTCGGTACGGACGTGCGCGACGAGCCGCGTCTTACGGCGCAGGCGGGCGCGGCCGCGCGGGGCACGCGGTGAAGCGTCACATCGGCCGCCCACAGGCGCGGCAGGGGGCCGCGGAGCGCGGAGCGGGTCATCGCGCCGATGGCGTCGACGCGGTTGTCCTCGCTTTCGCGGGTGCCCTTGCGGCGGTTGTCGGTGTCGTCCCACGCGGCGCTGTCGGCCCACGCGGCGGGGGAGATGTAGGGGCCGGCGATCTCGCCGTCGCGGGTCATGGCGGGCGGGGCCTGCCGGTATCCGGCCGCGAGGAGGGCGGCGGGGTCGATGGCGGGGCGGGTGTCGCACATCAGGAGGGGTCTCCTCGAGGAGGTAGGGGAAGGTGCTCGCGGGGTGGGCCGCACGCCGTACGGCCCGCCCCGAGGGGTCAGGTTTCGCTGGGGAGCGAGATGGTGATGACCTCCTCGCCGTCC
>NZ_CDRNDK010000916.1:0-1083 GCF_977012225.1 Planomonospora algeriensis
CCGGTGCCCGCGGCGGCGGTCACCACCGCGACCCGGCCGCGCAGCAGGCCGTGCCCCGGGACGTACGGCGGCGCCGCGGGTTCCGGCCGCTCCGGCTCCGGCCCCGGTGACGGCCCCGGTGACGGCCCCGGTGACGGTGACGGCTTCACGGCCGCGGTCCCCTCTCCTCGTCCGGCTTCACGTGATTTACTCTACCAAACAGTTGTTAGAAAGAATGAGAGGGTCCCCCGATGACCGTGGTCCGCTACGAGCGGCGCGGACCCGTGGCGGTGGTCACCATGAACCGCCCGGAGTACCGCAACGCGCAGAACTCCGCGATGACCTACGCCCTCGACGAGGCCTTCTACCGCGCCGCCGCCGACGACGAGGTCAAGGTGGCCGTGCTGGCCGGGGAGGGCCCCCACTTCTCCGCCGGGCACGACATCGGCAGCCCCGGCCGTGACGCGCACCTCTCCTTCGAGCGCAGGGCCGGCCTGTGGTGGGACCACGTCGGCAGGCAGGGCGCCGAGAGCCGCTTCGCCCGCGAATCCGAGGTCTACCTCGGCATGTGCCGCCGCTGGCGGGAGCTCCCCAAGCCGATGATCGCGATGGTGCAGGGCGCGTGCGTCGCGGGCGGGCTCATGCTCGCCTGGGTCTGCGACCTGATCGTCGCCTCCGACGACGCGTTCTTCGCCGACCCGGTGGTGCGCATGGGCATCCCTGGCGTGGAGTACTTCGCCCACCCCTGGGCGATGCCGCCGCGCGTCGCCAAGGAGCTCCTGTTCACCGGCGACCGCATGACGGCCGCGCGGGCGTACGAGGTGGGCATGGTCAACCGGGTCGTGCCCCGCGAGCGGCTGGCGGAGGAGGCCCTCGCGCTGGCGGAGCGGATCGCGGCCATGCCGCGCCTGGGCCTGGCGCTGGCCAAGAAGGCCGTCAACCAGGCCGAGGACCTGCAGGGCATGCACGCCGGGATGGACTCGGTCTTCGGCCTGCACCACCTCGCCCACGCGCACAACGCCGAGACCTCGGCCGACGCCCTGGCCGGCATGGACCCCCGGAGCATGAAGACCGCCGCCGGCGGCGTCGGGACCGGCGGCGCAG
>NZ_CDRNDK010000917.1:0-1063 GCF_977012225.1 Planomonospora algeriensis
GCCTCGGGCGGAACCCGAAGGAGCAGTCGGCCATGTCCGCTTCGAAGACCGGTTCGAACACGATCTTCAGCGCGGCCTGCACGATCCGGTCCCGAACCGCGGGAATCGACAGCGGCCTCCGCTCCGCAGAACCCGGCTTGGGGATCATCACCCCGCGCGCGGGCAACGGGCGATACCGCTGCTCCCGCAACTCGGCGGCGAGCTCGTCGAGCAGCCGGGCCACCCCGTACTCCTCGACCTCGGCCAGCGTGGTCCTGTCGATGCCCGGCGCGCCCTTGTTGGAGCGCACCGCCACCCACCCGCGCCACAGGACGTCCCTGCGGTAGACCTTGTCCATCAGCGCGTGGAATCTCCGCCCGGGGTCGGCCTTGGCCGCCCGGTACAGCGCATGCTGCAAGGCTCGGACCGGATCACGCGGAACCTGTGGTTCCCGCGATCCCGAAGCGGTGGGACCAGCCTGACCGGCACTCACCGGGCCACCTCCGTGCATCACGACGCATCGACGAAGCAGCGGCCCTTCCCTCCCCGCCGGTTGTGTTGTCCGGTCAGGTCAAGCGGTACTACGGCCGCCTCCGACGCCCACCCGGCCGGCCATCCACTTCCCGGCTTGGACCGGTTATAGGACGCCACGCTCCGGCGACACCTTCCGCAGGTCACCGGGCCGGGGAGGGCCTCCCCAGTTCCCGCCGCCACTGTCGATGCGTTCCGCGCCCCATACGCCGGGGAGTCCTTCGCGGCTGCGCGTCCAGGCTCTTCACCGCTTCCGTGGCCTTCGCCCTGGATTCGGGGGCTCGGCTCTCCCTGTTCCCGCCCTTTCGGGCAGACCTCTAACGACGCCGCAGGCTTCGCGTCATGCTACGGACCGCATCGTTGCTCCCCCATACAGGGCCTTTGACGCTGGGCTTCGACCCCGCCGGTTTCCCAGCGAAGCCGCCAGCCTGCTACCGGGCCTCCTGGCAGCTACCCGGACCGGACTTTCACCGGCGAGCGACGACGAGCTTACGAACAGCATGATCAGCCGCTAGGTCACGGCTTCACCTCCCGTTCTGCTGGGCGCACGAAA
>NZ_CDRNDK010000918.1:0-1062 GCF_977012225.1 Planomonospora algeriensis
CGGGGCGGCGGCCGGGACCGCGGCGCCCGACTGCACCCCGCAGCGCGGGACGACGCGCATCGGCGAGTCGTGGGCGCAGCGGCGCCTGAACCTGCCGGAGGTCTGGCGGCTCACCAAGGGCGCGGGGGTGACGGTGGCGATCGTGGACAGCGGCGTGGACACCCGGCACCCGCAGCTGAAGGTGGCCTCGTCCGTCGACCTCACCGGCACGCACGGCTACGACTGCGTCGGGCACGGTACGGCCGTGGCGGGCATCATCGCGGGAGCCGAGATCCAGGGGGTGCCCTTCACCGGCGTCGCCCCCCGGGCCAAGCTGATCTCGATCAAGCAGACCAACGAGAGCAACGGCGACGTGGGCAAACTGGCCCAGGGGATCGTGCGCGCCGTCGAGCTCGGCGCGGACGTGATCAACGTTTCCATCCAGGCGGCCGACCAGCCGGATCTGAAGGCCGCGGTCGACTACGCGCTGGCCCAGGACGTGGTGGTGGTGGCCGCGGCGGGCAACGTCCAGCGGTCCGACGGCTCGGCGGCCCCCGCCTACCCGGCCGCCTACCCGGGCGTGCTCTCCGTCGGCTCGGCGGGTCCCGAGGGCGGCAGGGCGGACTCGTCCAACGCGTCGACCCCCGTCTCCGTCCTGGCCCCCGGTACCGCCGTCACCGCCCCCTGGCCGGGCCTCGCCTACCGGGAGGACCTGGAGGGGACCAGCTTCGCCGCGCCGTACGTCGCGGGGGTGGCCGCGCTGGTGCGGGCCCGGTATCCCGGGCTGGACCAGGTGCGGGTACGGCGGCGCATCGAGCTGACCGCCGACGGCGCCTCCGGCTCCGGGACCGGCGCGGGGATGGTCAACCCGCTGCTGGCCGTGTCCGCGATCCTGCCGGAGACGGTCGCGATCGCGCCGCAGGACCCCGCCCCGCTGCCGCCCGACGCGGTACGGCCCGCACCCGCCGAGGACGTCGAGGGGATCTCGATCGCGGGCCGGGTCGCCCTGTTCGCCCTCTCCGCGGCGGTCCTGGCCGCCCTGGCCGGTGTCGTCGTCCCCCTGGGCCGGCGGCGCGGATGGCG
>NZ_CDRNDK010000919.1:0-1061 GCF_977012225.1 Planomonospora algeriensis
CGGTCGATCCGGCGCAGGACCGCGGAGCCCTCCGGGTCGCGGGGGCGCAGGCACCGCCAGTGGCGCGGCGGCGGCAGCAGCGGGGTGCCCTCCGCGAACGGGCCGGGCTCCCGCCCCGTCACGGCCGTCGCGGTGACGACCCCGTCCGGGTCGACCAGCCTGGTCTCCCGCCACTCCCGGACGACGGCGCGCGGCCGGTCGTCGCCGGGGAAGGTCATGATCCAGCCGGGCCTGCCGCCGCCGGGTCCGTCGCCCGGCAGGGTCACCGTGCGCCCGGCGAGGTCCTCCCCGCGCCACGACCCGTCGGGCAGCCGGGTCACCCGCCAGCCGAGCAGGCCGTCCACCGGGACGGCGGCCGGGGCGGCCTCACCGGATCCGGCGGGCAGCAGCCAGCCCTCGTGGAGGGTTCCGCCCTCCGGGCCGGAGCCGGCGTCGGAAAGGAAGCCGGGCAGCGAGATCCGGCCGCGCTCGCCGGTGGCCGGGTCGTACTCGCGCCAGTCCCCCTCACCGCCTTCTCGCACCCAGAACGAGGTGCCGTCGCTGATCACCTCGCGCCGGGAGGGCACGACGGTGTCCCCCGGGTGCAGCACGCCGCCGCCCGTGGTCCGGCCGCCGCCGGGCAGCGGGAGGGTGGGCGCGTGGGCGCTCCGCAGCGACCAGAGGTCGCTCGGCGTCTCCATCGGCTGGAGCGCCCCGGCGGCGGAGTGCCAGTAGCCGAGCAGCGGGGGGCCGTCCCCGTAGGCGCCCCAGTAGACGAGCAGCTCGCCGTCGACGTAGTGGAAGCCGGGCTCGCTCCAGGCCTCGTCCGGCTGCTTGCGCAGGTCGTGCACGAGCACGGTGCCCTCCGGGCCGATCACCCTGGCCTGCGCCGGGCCGGAGACGATCAGGTGCGGCCACGCGTCGGACACCTCGATCTCGTCGAGGTCCTCGGGCCGGACGAGGGCTGCGACCGCCTCCTCCCAGGCCGGCCAGCCCAGCTCGTCGAAGAGTCCGGCGCGCAGCGTCCGGGCGAGTTCGGCGGCGAGGTCGGCCCGGGCCGCCTCGGCGACCTCGCCGGGGGC
>NZ_CDRNDK010000920.1:0-1060 GCF_977012225.1 Planomonospora algeriensis
GCTCCGGCTCCGCCGCGGCCGGGGCGGGACGCGGGGTCTCCCGGGTGGGCGTCTCGCGTTCGGAGGACGCCTGCGCGGGGACGCCGTCCTCGATGCGCCGGACCATCCGCTCCAGCTCCTCGGCCGTCTCCGCCTCGGCGTGCGACGCGCCGGCCCGCCCCTTGGCGCGGGAGAGGGCCCAGAAGCGGCGGGTGTGCTCGCCGTACCAGACCGTCCAGCCGGGCAGGCGCGCGGCCAGCGCCCGCGCCGCGGCGGCGCCTTCGGTGTGCTCTTTCGCCATCGTGACCCTCTTCTTCCGTGGTGCGCTCCGTCATGCATCGGCCGGGAGGGATCCCTTACCCGGGAACACCCGTCCCATCCGCACCGGGGGTCGTCGCGGGCCGATTCTTTGCTGAAGCATTGCGCATCGGCGGGCGTCAGCGCGTCACAACACGCTGAAAGTCAGGTAGCAGTAGTCGTCGAGCATCTTCGTCAGCGGCCGCCCGGGCCGGCCGAACTCCGCGGCCAGGGCCTCCTCGCCGAGCCCCGACTCCGCCAGCACGCGCAGCGCCCACTCCCGGCCCAGCCGCAGGTGGGCGGCGTAGGCAGCGGGCGTGCGGGCGCCGTGCAGACGTTCGGCGATCGCCGCGTCCCAGGGCATCGCGGCCTTGGGCCGCAGGGCGTGCAGGGCCTTGGAGGCGGCGGTGCAGCCGAGCGAGCGGGGGCGGGCCCCCGCGGTGGCGGGCACCGCGGCGAGGTCGGCGTAGCACAGGCCGAGCCGGTCGATCTCGGCGTCCGTGAGGCGGGCCAGCGAGCCGTCCGGGCCGGGCAGGTGGGCGGCCCAGCGCGACCACCAGGAGGTCACCGACTCGCCGAAGACGTCCGGTTCGCCGGGGCGCGGGTTGCGCAGCCGGCAGCCCCAGGAGTTCAGCCAGGCCAGCAGGGCGCGCGGATGGCCCGGGACCGAGAGGTCGAGCTGCGGGGCGGTCTCCCGGAGCAGGCGCTGCCAGGACCGCTCGGGGCCGGCGAAGCGGGCGAACTCCGCGACCGCCTCGCGCAGGGCCGCCAGGTCCGGGCCCGG
>NZ_CDRNDK010000921.1:0-1055 GCF_977012225.1 Planomonospora algeriensis
CGGGGCGGGAGCCGCCGCACTCGCCGCACTCGCCGCGTCGCGAGCATCCGGTGCGCCGTTCACCCGGGCCGGCGGGCTGCTGGTGGCCGGGATGCCGATGGTCGCCGGAGCGGAGACGTCGGGCTCCGCCCCCCTGACCGAGTCCGCCACCCCGCTGGCCCGCCTGGTCGGCGAGTGGACGGCGCTGGCCGTCTCCGCCGACTCGCGGCTGCGCTCCTTCGAGGACTTCGCCGCCGAGCTCCGGCGCGACCCCGCCGGGCTGACGGTCGGCGGCCGGTCGGCGGGAGGCCCGGACCACGTCCTCTACGGCATGATCGGCAAGTGCCTGGGCGTGGACGCCCGCCTCCTCGACTACACCGGATACGCCGGGACCGGCCAGGCCGTGGAGGCGCTCGGCGGGGGATGGGCCGCGGCGATCCTGGTCCCGGCCCGCGCCCTGGCCGCCGGGCTCGCCGCGGGCGCCTGCGCGCGCTGGCGGTCTCCTCCCGTGACCGGATCGACGGGATCGAGGCGCCGACGCTCATGGAGCTGGAGGTCCGCCTGGAGTACGCCGACTGGCGCGGGCTGCTCGGGCCCGGCGGGATGAGCGACGAGGACCGCGAGGCCGCCGCCGGGCTCTGCGACCGGATCGACGCCTCCCCGCGCTGGCGGGAGCTGTGCGCGCGGGAGGGCTGGGAGCGCCTGTACCTGAGCGGTGACGACTTCCGGCAGTGGCTCGCCACCGAGACCGAGCGCACCCGGGGCGTGCTCTACGAGCTCGGGCTACTGGGCTCGTCCGACACAAATTGTAGGGCCGGTTGCGCGATCCGCCCCTAGATGTAGGATCCTCCTCGTTGCTGGTTCGCCCCTGGCGGGGCGAGGAAAGAGGGAACCCGGTGCGATTCCGGGACTGCCCCGCAGCGGTGAACGGGAACGACCGCCGTCAGAGGCACTGGGGAGACCTGGGAAGCGACGGCCAGTAGGAAGCGCGTGAACACGCCCGTGAGTCCGAAGACCTGCCGGTGACGCGTGGAAGGGGAGCCAACCGGGCTCCGGGCGCCCGAGGGCGGTCCGGA
>NZ_CDRNDK010000922.1:0-1049 GCF_977012225.1 Planomonospora algeriensis
CCGCGCAGCGTCGCGGCGGTCACCAGGACGTGCTCGATGCTCGGTCGGGGGTCGGCCAGGGGGCGCTGCCCGGCCGGAGCAGCGTGGCCCTGACCGCGCTCAGGTGCTCGACCGCGCCCCGGTGCAGCCCGCTCCGCTCGGCCAGCCAGGCCACGACGCCGGTGTGGTCGAGCAGCGGCCGGGTGACCAGGTCCCAGGTGCCGAGGATCTCCGCCAGGTCGCCGGGGGCGAGTACGGCGCCGCCCCGGCGGGCCACGGCGGCGGCCGTCAGTTCGGCGCGGGCGACCAGTTCGGGCTCTGCCGTACGGTCCCACGGTGACGACGGCGGGGCCGGCGGCCACGGCTCGCTCCGGTAGAGCTCGGTCAGCTCGGGAGCCGCGCCGGTCACCGAGAGCAGCGCCGCCAGTTCGGCCGCCGCCTGGCGGTGACCGGCCAGCGCCGCCTGGCGGAACCAGTGCTGCCCGCCCTTCAGGTCGTTCAGCTCCGCGATGAGCAGCAGCCCGAAGTTGAAGGCGGCCTCCGCGTCGCCGCAGGCCGCCGCCCGCCCGAACCAGTGGCTGGCGGCCTGCGGGTCCTTCAGCTCCACGCAGACGAAACCGGCCGTCCGCTGGTCGTCCACCCGTCCCGCCTGCGCGGCCTGCTCGAACCAGGCGCGGGCGGCGCGCAGGTCGCCGCGGGCCAGCGCGATCCCGCCGAGCCGCGAGGCGGCGCCGGGATGCTCGTTGCGGGCCGCCATCCGGTAGCACGCCTCGGCGCCCTCCGGGTCCCGGTGGGCGGCCATGAGCAGGCCGAGATGGTAGGCCGCGTCACAGTGGCCGTTCCGGGCGGCCAGCTCCCACCAGCGCAGCGCCTCGTCCTCCGCGCCGGAGGAGTAGGCGAGGAAGCCCAGGTCGTGGGCCGAGAGCGGGTCACCCTCCAGCGCGGCCCGGCGGTGCCACTCCCCGGCCTCCTTCACCTCTCCGGCGTCCTCGCAGATCAGGGCCATCCGCCGGGCCGCGGGCCGGGAGCCGGACCGGGCCGCCGCCTCGAACCACCGCCGGGCGCCGGCA
>NZ_CDRNDK010000923.1:0-1045 GCF_977012225.1 Planomonospora algeriensis
CGTGCGTGTGGTCGGCGACGGCGCGTCGGCACGCGCCGGTACGTCGCGGCGGCCGGCATGGCCGGCTGGCCGGTGCTGTCGGAGCCCAACGGCGGCGCCCGCTACGGCGACCACACGATCTCGGCCTACCACCACCTGCTGAGCACCCCGGAGTTCGCCGAGGCGCACCGCCCCGAGGTGGTGGTCACCCTCGGCCGCCCCAGCCTGTCGAAGTCCCTGCTCAGGTGGCTGGGGCAGGCCGGCGAGCACGTCGTGGTCGCCCCCGACCTGACCCGCTGGCCCGACCCGACCCGCTCGGCCACCCAGGTGGCGCAGGCCGTGGAGATCCCGATCGCGGCCGGCGACGACGCCTGGCTGCACTCCTGGCGCCGCGCCGACACGGCGGCCCGGGCGGTGATCGACGAGGTGCTGGACGACTCGGGCCTCAGCGAGCCGCGCCTGGCCCGGGACCTGGCGGACCTGCTGCCCAACGGATCGCTGCTGACGGTCGGCTCCTCCATGCCGATCCGCGACCTGGACCAGGCGATGCGGCCCAGACGGGGGCTGCGGATCCTGTCCAACCGGGGCGTCGCCGGGATCGACGGGGTGGTGTCCACCGCGATGGGCGCGGCACTGGCCCACAACGGCCCGGCGTTCGCCCTGATGGGCGACCTGACCTTCCTGCACGACCAGAACGGGCTGATCCTCGGCCCGCTGGAGCCCCGCCCCGACCTGTGCCTGGTCGTGGTGAACAACGACGGGGGCGGGATCTTCTCGCTGCTGCCCCAGGCCGCGTTCCGCGAATCGTTCGAGCGGGTCTTCGGCACCCGGCACGGGGTGGACCTGGCCTACACGGCCGCGGCCACCGGCACGCCGTACACCGTCGTGAGCGAGCCCGGGCAGCTGGACAAGGCGCTGCGCGGGCAGGGGGTGCGGATCGTGGAGGTGCGCACGGAGCGGGGAGCCAACGCGGCGCTGCACGTCACCATGCGGGAGGCGGCGAGCGCGGCGGTCCGCGCGGTCATGGCAAGGTGACCGGCGGGGCGGGCGACGCGTCGCCGCGCGA
>NZ_CDRNDK010000924.1:0-1043 GCF_977012225.1 Planomonospora algeriensis
GTCACCCTGCACCGGGTGCGGACGATCGGCGCCGGCCGGGCCGGGGACTCGCGGACACCGCTGCCCGTGCGGAACCTGGCCCGGATCGCCGGGCTGATCGTGTTCAACGTGCGCGTCGCGATCCGCGTCCTGCGCGCGGGCGCCGGCCGGCCCGGGTCGGTCGTCGCCGTGCACGACTGGATGGGCTGCCTCACCGGGATCCTGTGCCGGGTGCTCGGCCGCGCACCGGTGGTGTTCCACGTCCACAGCCGCGAGTTCGACCGCGGCCCGTCCCGGCGCCGGTCCCCGGTGGCCGCCGGCATCACCGCGCTCGAGACGCTCCAGGCCCGCACGGCGCGGCTGATCGTGGTGCCGAGCGACGGCATGCGCGACGACCTCGCGGCCCGCGGATGGCCGCGCGACCGGCTGCGGTCGTGCCGCACGGCTTCGAGGACCCCGCCCTGGTACGGCTGGCCGGGCTGCCCGACGCGGACCGCGACCGGCTCCGCGCGGAGGTCCGCTGCGCCACCTGCCCGGCGGGCGGGGGGCGGCTCGTCGTCTTCGCCGGGCGGCTGTCGCCGCACAAGGGCGTCCGCACGCTGATCCGGGCCGCGTCCGCGGTGGCGCGGGAGCACGACGACGTGCGGATCGTGCTGCTGGGCGCGCAGGCCCCGCGCACCGGGGACAACGCGGAGGTGGCGCAGCTGATCGAGCGGGAGGGCGTCGGGCGGCACGTGGTCCCCGGCTACCGGTTCCTGGACTCCTCCGAGGTGTTCGCGCACTTCCTGGCCGCCGACGTGTGCGTCTTCCCGTCCGTCTACGAGCCGTTCGGGCTGGTCGCCGTCGAGGCGATGGCCCTGGCCCGGCCGGTGGTCGTCGGACCCGGCTACTCCCCGGAGGTGGTCGGGGACGGGGCGCTCCGGTACGGGCGCGACTCGCCGGAGGAGCTGGCCGCCGCCCTGCTGCGCTGCCTCGGCGACCCGGAGGCCGCCGCCCGGCTCGCCGTACGCGGCGCCGCGCACGTCCGCGAGCGCTTCACCTGGGCGCGGACCGCGCAGCTCACC
>NZ_CDRNDK010000925.1:0-1038 GCF_977012225.1 Planomonospora algeriensis
CGCCCCGCGAGGCGCCGAGCCCGACGCACCAGCGGGGGAGGATCGGGGTGCCCGTCCCGCGCCTGGTCGCCGGGATCGAGGTGCTCGGCGCGCTGGTCAGGGCCCAGCCGGGCATGGTGGCCGTACGGCTGCGCAACGCGGGCCTGGGCGGGAGCCGCGAACTGGTGGCCCGGATCGGCCTGCCGGACGGGGTGACGATGCTGACGGGCGGGAGCCGGGCGCGGTCCGCCGCGGGCGGGCCCGTCGGCACGGTGGACGGGTGGTCCTGCCGACCTGCGGGCCGGAACGTGCGCTGCACCCGCGGCCCGCTGGCCCCCGGCCAGGCCACCTCGGTCTTCCTGAGGGTGAAGGTCGCGCCGACGGCGGCCCTGGACCGGCCGCTCTCGCTCCGGGTCGGCGGCGGGGGCGAGCAGGCGGTGGCGGAGTCGGAGAGCGGGGTGCGGGCCTTCGGGGCCCCGGCCCGCTTCGCCGCCGAGGGCAGGGTGGTCACCGCCGCGATCGGCAACACCCTCCTGACCCGGGCGCCCACCGGCCGCATGTGCCGGTCGGTGCGGTCGCGGGACGGCGACGAGCGCGACAACGACCAGGCGCCCATGCGGCTCTTCGACCGGGACAAGGACCCGTCGACGAAGAGCTCCAGCGCCGCCCGGCTGGACCTGCCCGGACGCGGCAAGGTCGTCTGGGCCGGGCTCTACTGGTCGGCGAGCGCGCCCGCCGCCGGGCGGATCAAGTTCAAGGCCCCGGGGAGCGCCGGCTACACGCAGGTGAGCGCCGCGAACGTGACCGAGCGGGTCCTGCCGTCCGGCCGGGCGTACCAGGCGTTCGCCGACGTGACCGGCCTGGTGCGCAGGCTCCGGGGCAAGTACTGGGTGGCCGACGTCCCGCTCCGGCCCGGCGTCTCCCGGCACGCCGGATGGAGCCTGGTGGTCGTCGCGGCCGATCCGCGCCGGCCGTACGGCCAGGCCGTGGTCGTCGACACCGCGACCGCGGTGGGGGCGGGGACGCCGGGTGCGCCTGCTGCTCGACGGGCTGGCCGCG
>NZ_CDRNDK010000926.1:0-1035 GCF_977012225.1 Planomonospora algeriensis
GCAGGGCGAGCACGAACGGGCCGGCGCCCGGGGGCGAGGTTGCGAGCCACCACGCACGCCCGCGCGATCGTGTGGGCGCGCGAGGAGCCGTGCGCGACGACGACGGTACGGCTCAGCCCGAGCAGTGCGGCTCCCCCGTGCGTCTCGGGGTCGTAGCGGCCGGCGACCTCCCGCAGCTCCTCCGGCCGGGCGATCCCGGCACGCGCGATCATGGCCAGGGTCGTCCTGACCGCCCCCTCGACGTTCTTGAGCACGACGTTGCCGGTGAAGCCGTCGGTGACGATCACGTCGACGACGCCCGCCAGCACGTCGTGGCCCTCGACGGTGCCGTGGAAGCGCAGCGGCAGCCGCCGGAGCAGCTCCTCGGTCCTGCGGGTCAGCCGGTTGCCCTTGCCCGGTTCGGAGCCGATCGAGAGCAGGCCCACCGAGGGCTCGGCCGTACCGAGCACGAGCCGGGCGTAGGAGGTGCCCAGGAGCGCGAACCCGGCGACCATCTCCGGGGTGGGATCGGCGGTGGCCCCGGCGTCGAGCAGCACGCTCGAGCCGCCGGTGACCTGGGGCAGCGCGATGGCCAGGGCGGGCCGGAGCACGCTCTCGGCCCGGCCGACGCTCCGGATCGCGCATGAGACGACCGCCCCGGTGGAGCCGGCCGAGACGAAGGCCGCCCCGGCGCCCCGGCTCAGCAGCTCGCAGCCGACCGCGATGCTGGAGGCGCCGGCGAGCGCCTCCGCGCCCCGCTCCCCCATCGGGACGACCTCCTCGGCGTGGACCACCTCGATCTCACCGGAGGCGCCGTGCCGCATGAGCTCCCGGCGGACCTCCTCGGCCCGGCCGACGAGCAGCACCGGCACGCCGTGCTCCCGCAGCGCGCGCACGGCTCCCCTGACGGTCTCGGCGGGCCCGTGGTCCCCGCCCATCGCGTCGACGACGACCGGTTCCGGCATCGTGTCCTCCTGGCAGCGGTGGTCGATGGTGGTCAGCGGCCCTCCCACCCGGGCCGCAGCGCCCTGCCGCCCGGCGCTCCGCCCGGCCCGC
>NZ_CDRNDK010000927.1:0-1033 GCF_977012225.1 Planomonospora algeriensis
CCAGGAGGAACGATCATGAGCAGTGGATGCTGCGGCCCGGCCGCCCCCGCCGAGCGGAACGCGCAGGCCGTACCGGCCGAGCAGACCACCACGGCCGCCCAGACCGCCCAGACCGCCCCGGCCGCCCAGACCGCCCCGGCCGCCGGCAATGAGCAGGTCGTGCTCTCACCGGAGCTGGACCGCCTGCCGGTCGTGGTGATCGGCGCCGGGCCGGTCGGCCTGGCCGCCGCCGCGCATCTGGCCGAGCGCGGCCTGGACTTCCTCGTTCTGGAGGCCGGATCCCAGGCGGGCGCCTCGATCGCGCAGTGGGGGCACGTGCGGACCTTCAGCCCGTGGAAGTACGACATCGACGCCGCCGCCCGCCGCCTGCTGGAGGCGACCGATTGGACGGCTCCGGATCCGGAGTGGCTGCCCACCGGCGCCGAGCTCGTCGAGCAGTACCTCGCCCCGCTGGCCGCGCACCCGGCCATCGCCGCTCACCTGCGGCTGGGCGCGCAGGTCACCGGGATCAGCCGGGCCGGGTTCGACCGGGTGCGCAGCCTCGGCCGCGAGACCGCGCCGTTCCTGATCCGTCTCGCGGACGGCACCGAGATCGCCGCCCGTGCGGTCGTGGACGCCTCCGGCACCTGGCGCACCCCGAACGTGCTCGGCGCCTCCGGGCTGCCCGCCCACGGCGAGCACGAGGCGGCCGCGTTCATCGACCACGCCCTGCCCGACGTGCTGGGCGCCGACCGGGACGCCTACGTCGGCAAGCACACCCTGGTGGTGGGCGCCGGCCACTCGGCCGCCACCACCCTGCTCGCGTTGGCCGCCCTCGCCAACGGGGCACCGGACACCCGCATCACCTGGGCCATCCGCGCCGGGAACGCGGCCCGGACCTACGGCGGCGGCGCGGCCGACGCCCTGCCGGCGCGCGGCGCGCTCGGCACCCGACTGCGCGCCCTGGTGGAGTCGGGTCGGATCACGCTGCTGACCGGGTTCTTCACCCACGAGGTGACCGTGGACGACGAGGCGGTGACGGTGATCAGCCGCG
>NZ_CDRNDK010000928.1:0-1033 GCF_977012225.1 Planomonospora algeriensis
AGCTGCCCGAGGCGCACCGGCTCGCCCGGGGCGACGGGGTGACGGTGGCGGTCCTGGACACCGGGGCCGCCGTAGGGCACCTGGCCTTGCGCGGGCGGGTCGCCGAGGGCCCGGATCTCGTCGGGAGCAAGACGGCCAGGGGCGGTGAGCACTGGGGCCTGCACGGGACCGCCATGGCCCACAACGTCCTCCTCGCCGCCCCGGGTGCCCGGATCCTCTCCGTCCGGGTCACCGCCGACGAGGGCGACCCGGCCAAGAAGGACCTGATCAGGGTCGGCGCCGACGGCCTGACCCCGCTCGCCCGGGGCATCCGCTACGCGGCGGACCACGGGGCCGAGGTGATCTCGATGTCTCTGGGCACCGCCGAGTCGGCGGCCGTCGACTACCTCGGCGGCGAGGCCTCGGCGGTCGCGTACGCGGTCAACCGGGGCGTGACGGTGATCGCCTCGGCGGGCAACAGCGGTGGCGAGGACGCCTTCAACGAGACCTCGTTCCCGGCCGGTACCCGGGCGTGATCTCGGTCGCGGCCGTCGGCCGGGACGGCCTGCGCGCGGAGTTCTCCACGGTCAAGGCGGTCAACACCGTCGCGGCCCCCGGCGTCGGGATCATCAGCGCCCGCAACACCGGCGGCTACGAGGTCGTGCACGGCACCTCCCCGGCCGGCGCGCTGGCCGCGGGGGTGGTCGCGCTCATGCTGTCCCGCAACCCCGGGCTGACCCCCGGCCAGGTCCGCGACATCCTGACGGGCACCGCCAGGCACCCGGCGGGCGGCTGGAACGCCGAGGTCGGCTACGGGCGGATCGACGCGGCCAGGGCCGTGCGCGCCGCCGCGTCCCCGCGTACGGAGCCCGTCGTGCCGCGTGGGCACGACGGCCGACGGCACCTGGCCGCACCGGACGGATCAGCCGGGACCACCCGTCCCGGGCTCGACCCGGAGCGCCTCGTCATGGGCGGGGGCGCGGCCGGCCTGGGTCTGCTGCTCCTGGCCGGAGCGCTGCTGCCGCGGCGGAGCGGCGGGGCGCACGCGTACGGC
>NZ_CDRNDK010000929.1:0-1031 GCF_977012225.1 Planomonospora algeriensis
GACCTCGACGCGGGTCACGACGGCGCCGGGGTAGTTGGCGTCGACGTTCTGCGGGTCGACCTTGTCGACGGAGTAGCAGTCGCCGGTCAGGTTCAGGGTGCAGTCGTCGAACTGCGCCTTGCTGATCTCCAGACCCCTGATCTCCTTGAGACCGGTGTGCTTGTCCCACTCGGCCTTGGTGACGACCCTGTCATCGCCGCCGATCCGGATGCCGTTGTAGACGGCCACGAACGCGTAGTCGTGGTCGAAGTCCTCGTGGACCGCGAAGTTGTAGTGGGTGAACGCCGCCTGGCCGACGTAGACGCCCCACGGGGCCTTGCCCTGGTAGTAACCCGGCACGAAGACCCACTTGTCCATGACGTCGCGGTTGCCCTCGACGTCGTAGACGCAGTGGCCGGCCGTGGAGACCAGGTTGCGGTAGGTGGACTGGATCGAGGTGGCCGAGCACCAGCGGTAGTCGCCCTTGTGGTCGACGAAGAACACCTTGCCGACGGTCTTGGGCAGGTTGACGTTCTTGACCCGGGAGACGGTGGCCTTCTCGCCGCCGATGGGGGCGACCGCGCCGGCCTTGCCGTCGGCGGTGGACTGGCCGCGGCTCGCGACGAGCGTGGTGACGGCCTTGGCGTCCCGGTTGTACTGCGTCGCCTTCTTCAGCGCGGCGCCGTTGGAGTCGAGCCAGAAGTTCGCCGCGGAGAGGGCGAGGGCCTTGGTGGCGGAGAGGTTGTCACGGGCCCAGTCCGGAGCGGCCTGGGCGGGCGCCGCCGCGGCGGTCAGCGCGGCGAAGGTCAGGCCGGCGGCGGTCAGGGCACCGCCGCGGGTGAGGAAGTGCTGTGCTCGGGGGTTCACGGAGTCTCCATGCATCGGGTGCGGACGCCCGGCGCGTCACAGGCGTCACGAGAGGGGTCCCGAAACCCTATCGGTCCTCACTTTTGCCCTGCTAGATGACTTCCTGGGAGTTCTGTTACTTTTCCTGACCGGTCGTGGAAATGGCCGAGGGGCCCGGCGAAACGCCGGGCCCCTCGGATGGAGCT
>NZ_CDRNDK010000930.1:0-1031 GCF_977012225.1 Planomonospora algeriensis
TCCACCGCCGAGATCACCGACGGAACCGCATACCCCGGCAACCGATCCGCCAACACACGACGCACCTCACCCACATCCACCACCGCAGGAACCACGAACCCCGCCAACCGCCGCCCCCGCCGCTCCCCCACCGCGACCACCACCGCCCGAGCCACCCCCGGACACCCCTCCAACGCCGCCTCGACCTCACCCAACTCCAGCCGATGACCACGCACCTTCACCTGATGATCCGCACGCCCCAGAAACTCCAACGTGCCATCCGGCCAATACCGGCCCACATCACCCGTGCGATACCAACGCCGCCCCGCATACTCCACGAACTTCGCCGCCGTCCCCGGCCCATCACCCCGATACCCGCACGCCACCCCCGCCCCACCGATCCACAACTCCCCCGCCACCCAATCCGGACAATCCCGACCCCGCCCGTCCACCACCCGGAAACACTGATTACGCAACGGCAACCCGTACGGCACCGACGCCCAATGCGCCTCGACCCCCACCACCTCGAACGCGTTGACCAGATCGCCGCCTCCGTCGCACCCCCCAACGCCACCAACCGACACCCACCACCACCCTGCGCCGCCAACCGCGCCCGCAGATCCACCCCCACCCAATCCCCCGACACCAACGCCACCCGCAACCCCGCCGGCACCCGCTCACACGAGGCCAGCAACATCTCCAGCAACGTCGGCACGCTGTTCCACACCGTCACCCCATGACGGACGCACAACTCCACCCACCGCTGCGCATCCCGCCGCTCCCCCTCCCCCACCAGCACCAGCGCCCCACCCGCCGACAACAACCCGAACACGTCGTACACCGACAGATCGAAATCCAGCGCCGACACCGCCAGCACCCGATCCCCGCACCCCACCCCCAACCGCTCGTTCACATCCACCACCGTGTTCAACGCCGCCCGATGCGACACCTCCACACCCTTGGGCACCCCCGTCGACCCCGACGTGAAGATCACATACGCCACCGCATCCGGCGACACCTCCACCGGACACACCAACCGCCCCCCCACCGGC
>NZ_CDRNDK010000931.1:0-1031 GCF_977012225.1 Planomonospora algeriensis
CGGCCGGCGGCGGAGGAAGCGGGCGGCGGACCGGCCGGGACACCGGGCGGCAGATCGGGCGGCGGGGCGAGTGGTGGACCGGCCGGGACACCGGCTGGCGGAGCGGGCGACGGGCCGGATATGGAGCCGGGAGTGCCGGTGCCCGTCGAGATCGGGTACCTCGGTCCGGACGGTACACCGGAGAACGTACGGGTCCGGTGGATCCCGGCCACCGCCGTGCCGGTTCCGCTCGCGGCCAAGCTGGTCGGCCGCGAGTGGGTGGAGGCACCGGAGGCCGGGATCCCGGACGCGTCCGGGGCGGATGCGGGTCCTGCCCGCTCCTGGCTCCTCGTGGCGGCGGAGGGGGACCCGCGGACCGGACGGCTCGCGGCGGGTCTCACTGGCGCGGGCCACACCGTCCACCACGCGCCCCTGCCCCCGCGCCCGCCCCGAACACGGTCCGTCACCCCTCAACCCCTCCCGGCCCCGAACCTCGTCCCGTTCCAGCGCCCCGCCCCCCGGCCGGCCGGGGCAGGCCGCCCGGTGCCGGTCGCGGAAGGGCTGGAACCGGTGCGGGTCGCCGAGGAGGCGGGCCCGGCTCCGGACGCCGACGAGGTGGTGGTGCTGGTCCCCACCGGGCTGGACCCGGCCGGGGCCGAGGAGGTGGTGCTCGCGGTCACCCGCCTCGTCCGCGACCTCACCGGGGACGGGAGCGGACCCGGCGCGCGGCTGCGGCTGGCCACCGAGCGGGCGCAGGCCGTACTGCCGGGGGAAGGCGCCGACCCGGGCGCGGCGGCCCTGCGCGGCCTGGTCCGGGTGCTGGCCTTCGAGCATCCCGGCCTGCGCACCTGCCTGATCGACGCCGACGACCCGGCCGCGCTTCTGACGGAGCTGACCCGCGACACCTCCGGCGGCACGCCTGCCCGAACCGGTACGTCCGGTCCCTCAGCCCGAACCGGTACGTCCGGTGGCTCCGGCGTCTCCGACGACGAGGTCGCCTGGCGCGGCGGCGTCCGCCTGGCCGCCCGCCTGGCCGCCCTGCCCCCTCCCCG
>NZ_CDRNDK010000932.1:0-1028 GCF_977012225.1 Planomonospora algeriensis
GGGTGCTGGGCTCCGACCATCTCTCCACCTTGGCCTCCCAGGACAACCTCGCCAGCGCCTACGAATCGGCTGGAGACCTTCCCCGGGCCATTTCCCTATACGAGCAGACCCTCACCAACGCCGAGCGGATCCTCGGCAGCGGGCATCCCACAACGGTCACCATCCGCTCCAATCTGCAGGCGGCGCGACAGTCAGCCTCGTGACTGAGAAGGAGGAAGGCTCGCAGGGCGGCAGGCCAGCGGGTCCGGCGGTTAGGACGGTTGGGTACGGGTGCGTTCCAACACCCGATACACCGTGGGCCGCGACATCGAGAACAGCTCCGCGAGGTCGGCGATGGTGTAGTTGGCTAGGTCTACGAGATCGGGCACCGAGCGGGCCAGCCGGTCGAGTCTGGGGACGACGAGGGTGTCGCCGGTGCGCACCGCGGCCAGAGCCTGGCCGAGTCCGGGGCGGGCGTGGTTGGTGCCGGTCAGGCCGCGGTCGAGATAGATCCGCTCCTCTGATACCCCGAGGTTGAGGAGGATGGTCTTCTGGGCGGTGAGGTCTTGGGCGTCGGTGGAGCAGCGGGCGTAGCCGATCATGATGGCGGTCAGCCGGGAAGCGTAACGTTTAGCCCCCCGTCAGCGGACAGTTCACCGGACCACCCATATGAGACGGCATTCCCGCAGGTCGCGCTCGCTCACCGCTCATGATCGGGAGTGTCCGGAGAGGGATCCCCTATCGGACACCGGAGGAGACCCTCGCCTGCCGTCGTGGTGTCTCACCGCCCAGGACCGTCCCCCGCCCTCTCCGTCCAGTAGGCGAGTTGGTTTCGGGTGTCCAACGTACGCGGGTGTTCAGCACCCAGTACCCGTTCGCGCACCGGCAACAGCTCGGCGAATAGGTCCCGTGCCCGAGCCGCGTCTCCAGCCTCCCCCGTCCAGCGGGCAAAGTTATGCCGAGTGATCAGCATGTCCGGGTGTTCAGCACCCGACACTCGCTCGCGCACGGGCAGCAGCTCAGCCAGCAGATCCCGCGCTCGAGCCGCG
>NZ_CDRNDK010000933.1:0-1025 GCF_977012225.1 Planomonospora algeriensis
GCGCCCGACGGCCGCTGCAAGGCGTTCTCGGCGGACGCCGACGGCACCGGCTGGGGTGAGGGCGTGGGCATGCTGCTGGTCGAGCGGTTGTCGGACGCGCGCCGCAACGGCCACCGGGTGCTGGCGGTCCTGCGCGGCAGCGCGGTCAACCAGGACGGGGCGAGCAACGGGCTGACGGCGCCGAACGGCCCCTCTCAGGAGCGGGTGATCCGGCAGGCGCTGGCGAACGCGGGCCTGTCGGCGGCGGACGTGGACGTGGTCGAGGCGCACGGCACGGGCACTGTGCTGGGCGACCCGATCGAGGCCCAGGCCATCCTGGCCACCTACGGCGAGGACCGGTCTGAGGACCGGCCGCTGTGGCTGGGGTCGCTGAAGTCGAACATCGGCCACACCCAGGCCGCCGCCGGCGTCGGCGGCGTGATCAAGATGGTGATGGCGATGCGCAACGGCGTCATGCCGCGGACGCTGCACGTCGAGGAGTCTTCGCCGCATGTGGATTGGTCGGCGGGCGCGGTGGAGCTGCTGACCGAGGCCCGTGCCTGGGAGTCGGAGAACGGTCCGCGCCGGGCAGGTGTCTCCTCCTTCGGAGTGAGTGGCACGAACGCGCACGTGATCATCGAGCAGGGGCCGGGCGTCACCGAGCCCGCCGACGACGCCGAACCGCCCGTCGTGCCGTGGCTGATCTCCGCCAACGACGGAGAGGCCCTCCAGACGCAGGCCGCCAGGCTCGCGAACTGGGCGTCCCAGGACGACGCGCCTTTGGCCGCCGTCGGTAAGGCGCTGGTCTCGGCGCGTTCGTTGCTGGAGCGGCGTGCGGTGGTGGTGGGTGCGGATCGGGCGGAGCTGGTGGCGGGTCTGCGGGCGCTGGCCGAGGGCGCGGCCGGTGATGCGGCGGTCGGCGGATCAGTGCCGGGTGCGGTGCCGGGCGTGGTGACGGGTCCGGGTGCGGGTTCTGGCGTGGGTTCGGGTTCGGGTGGTGGGTTGGCGTTCTTGTTCGCGGGTCAGGGCAGTCAGCGGGCGGGGAT
>NZ_CDRNDK010000934.1:0-1024 GCF_977012225.1 Planomonospora algeriensis
TGGGCGGCGCGCAGCAGGGCGGCGGCGTGCGCGCCGGAGGGCCCGGAGACGACGGCCTCGGGGAAGTACGGCGTGCCCCGCCCGGCTGCCAGCTCCGCCGCGACGCCGGCGATCACCTCCACGGACGGGTAGAGCATCCGGTAGGTCCAGCCGCCCGGCACGCCCGCGTGGCCGTCGTGCACCTGCTCGGCGTCGACCAGGACCAGGGAGCCGGCTCCGGCGCGGTGCCGGGCGCCCCGGTAGTCGAACTCCTCGACGCCGGACAGGATCACCCCGATCGCGTACTGCTCGTGCACGTGCCGGGTGAACCGGTGCGTGACGTAGCGGGCCTTGAGCAGGTCCACCCCGGGCAGCGCCGGGCTCCGCCAGAAGCGCGCCGCCTCCGCCGGGACCGTTCCGGGAACCGGGCCCGCCGGACCCGCGGAGGCCGCCGGAACCGGGTCGGCCGGAACGGGGTCGCCCGGAGCCGGGCCGGCCGGATCCGCGGAGGCGGGCACCACCGGGTCCGCCGGGGTCACGGCTGGAACGTCTCGGTGAACCGGTCGAAGTAGGTCCGGTCCCACCGGGCCTCCGGGCTCTCCCAGTAGATCGCGTACGGCTTGCCCTCCGTGGTGCGGAACCCCCGGTCCAGGACCCTGGTCGGCACGCCCTTGCTGGTGTAGGTGAACTCCCAGTCGGCGGCGGCCATGCCCCGGTAGTTCAGCGGGCTGATGCCGATCCGCCGGTAGCCCGCCCGGACCTTGCTGATCACCCTCTCGACCTTCTCCCAGTGCCTGACCGGGTCGAGTTCGGGGTCGTCGGTGGACTCGATCCACAGGAAGCTCGCCGCCCCCGGCGCCCGGAACTCCACCCGGTCGCGGTCGGTGGCGCGGACGGCGGTCCAGTGCTTCGGGACGGCGATGCTGAAGCCCATCTCCGGGTCCTCGTACAGCCGCCAGCCCTTCGGCAGCCGCGCGGAGGGGGTGGGCGTCGCCGTGGGCCGGCCGGTCGGCTCGTCGGGCGGTGCGGTGGCCGGCGCGGTGGG
>NZ_CDRNDK010000935.1:0-1016 GCF_977012225.1 Planomonospora algeriensis
CGCCCGGCCACCGCAGCTCCCCCGGCCGCGCAGCGCGCCGGGATCCGACCGTCCCGGGGCCGCCCGGATGCCGGCCCGGCACCTCGGCGCGCCCACGGCGGGGTTCGCCCCGCCCCACGACCTTCCTGCCGGAGCCGACCCAGAGAGCCGACCCAGAGAAGAGCATGAGCCGGACATCCCGCGGAGTCACGCCGGCCGCCGGATCGCGCCTGGTGCGCGAGCCGTACGGCTGGCTGGCGTACCTCCTGGTCGCAGGCATGCTGGCCCTGGCCGCTCCGCTGGCGACCGCCGTCTCCCCCGCCCTGGACGCCCTGTGCTGGATCGTGCTGCAGGGTTCGTCGCTGGCGGCCGTCCTCGTCGGCATCCGCCGGCACGGCCTGGGCCGGCTGTGGGCCTGGCGGCTGATCGGCGCGACCATCACGCTGGCCTGGGCGGGGTCCGCGTTCTTCTGGGGCGTGGGCTGGACATGGCTGCGGCTCCCGGCGGCCCTCGCCTCCTACCAGGTCACCACTCTGCTCTCGTACGGCATGGGCCTGATCGCGCTGACCCTGCTGGGACTGCGGACCAGCGGATCGCGCTGGGCGGGACTGCTCGACGGCGCGATCATCACCGTCGGCGTGGCCATGCCCTTCTGGGCGTTCTTCATCAACCCGATGATCGACCGCAGCGGCTACACCGGCGCGGAGCTCGCCTTCGCACTGACCTCCCCCGTCATCGACCTGCTCCTGCTGGGCATGATCCTGCGGATGGCGTTCGACAGCGGGCGGGCGCCGTGGCTGCTTCTGCTGAGCGTCTCCTACGTCTCCCTGTTCGTCGCCGACGGTGTCTACCTGCTCGACCTGGCCGAGGGCAGGTCTCCCGGCGCCCTCTCCACGATCACCTGGCTGGGCTGGGCGGTCCTGGTCGGCGCCGCCGCGCTGCACCCCAGTGTGGCGTCCGCGGGCTGGCTGAGGGTGCCCGTCGTCTCCAGCCGGGCGCGGGCCGCCACGTTCCTGGCCCTGGCCCTGCTCGGCCCG
>NZ_CDRNDK010000936.1:0-1016 GCF_977012225.1 Planomonospora algeriensis
CGCCTCGCCGCGTGCGGCGGGCGGCCCGCCCTCGGGGACGTCTCGGTCCGGGCCCGGCTGCTGGCCGTCCTGCGGCGGGACTGCTTCACCCGGCCCGGCCACCGCGACGGATATGTGCCGGGCACCGGACCGGGTATGCCGGACCTCCTGCTGATCGAGCGGGGGTGGGGGCTCGCCGACCCGCTGGGCGCCGAGGCGCTGCGGCTGATGTTCCGTCACGGGCTCACCTCCGAGGACCTCGCACACGTGCTGGCCCTCCCCGTGGAGGAGATCGACAGGCTGGCGACCAGGACCCAGGACATCATCGAGACGCTCGTCAGCGCGCTGGACGGCCTCGCCCACGGGCGTCCGACCTGTCCCGAGCTGCGCGCGCTGGCTGCTTCCGCGTTCCCCGGTGACCACCCGGAACCGCCCGGCGGGCCCGGCGCGTCCAGCGGGCCCGGCAGGTCCGGCGGGCCCAGTGCGTCCGGCGGGGCTGGCGGGGCTGGCGGGGCTGGCGGGTCCGGTCACGCGCGAGAGGAGTTGCTCGCGCACATCGTCAGGTGCCCGTCCTGCACGCGGCCGATCAACATCCGCTACACGGTCCCGCAGATGATCTCCCATCCGCCGCTCCCACCACTCACCCCCGAGGCCGGGACCCGCATCCTGGACGCCGTCTCCGCGGCCTCTGCTCCGCCCACGGCCGCGGACCCGACTGCGGCTACGTCCGCAGACCGGCCACGCGCGAGCCTGCCCGCACCGCGTCGCGGGACCGCGCCGTACGCGAAGCCGTACTCGGCGCGGTCCGCCAAGCCGTCCCCGCCGCAGACCGCACCGCCGTACTCGGCGCGGTCCGCCAAGCCATCCCCGCCGCAGACCGCGAAGCCGTACCCGCCGCGGTCCGCGTCGCCGGCACGGCCCGTGCCGCCGCAACCGTCCGCGGCGGTCCCTCCCCGGGAGGAAAGGACCGTTCCCCTCACCGCTCCCGTGCCCCCGGCGGCGCCCGCGGCCCCGGCGGCCCCGGCGGACCGGGCGGA
>NZ_CDRNDK010000937.1:0-1000 GCF_977012225.1 Planomonospora algeriensis
CGGCGGCCGGCGAAGCCGAGCAGCGCGGGCTGGAGCGTGATCGCCACCAGCACGGCGACGGCCACGGTGCCCGCGGCGGCCAGGCCCATGATGGTCAGGAACGGGATGCCGACCACGGTCAGGCCCGCGAGCGCGATGACCACGGTGGCGCCGGCGAAGACGACGGCCGAGCCGGCGGTGCCGACGGCGCGCCCGGCGGCCTCCTCC
The DNA here is from genome assembly GCF_977012225.1 of Planomonospora algeriensis. Classification (NCBI taxonomy): domain Bacteria; kingdom Bacillati; phylum Actinomycetota; class Actinomycetes; order Streptosporangiales; family Streptosporangiaceae; genus Planomonospora; species Planomonospora algeriensis. The sequence goes on from NZ_CDRNDK010000937.1 coordinate 208, forward strand.
GGCTCCAGCCCGTCGGCGAGGTTCTGCCGGTGCCGGGAGGTGATGAACAGCGAGTAGTCGATGCCGACGGCCAGGCCGAGCATGAGGGCCAGGATGGGGGCGGTGGTGGTCAGCTCGACCGCGCCGCTGAGGGCGTAGAGCCCGGCCATTCCGGCGCCGACGCCGATGAGCGCGTTGAGCAGGGTCATCCCGGCGGCGACCAGCGAGCCGAAGGTGACGACGAGCACGACGGCCGCCATCGCGACGCCGAGGGCCTCGGTGGAGCCGATCTCCGGTTCGGCGCCGGTCACCTCGCCGCCGGCCGCCACCCGCAGGCCGGCGGCCTCGGCGGCCGCGCCCACCTGCGCGTAGGCGTCGCGCTGGGCGTCGGTCACCTCGTCGCCGCGGGCGGCGAACTGCACCTGGATCAGCGCGTAGCGGCCGTCCGGGGAGAGCGCCTTGGTCTGGAACGGGTCGAGGGCGGCCAGCACGCCGGGCAGGGCCGAGGCCTCCTTGACCAGTGCCTGCAGGGCCGCCCGGTCCTGCGGGGAGGCCAGCTGCCGGCCCTCGGGGGCGGCGACGACGATGGTGCCGGTCGCGCCGGAGGCCTGCGGGAACTCCTTGGCCAGGGTGTCGAGCGCGCGCTGCGCCTCGGTGCCGGGCATCGAGAAGTTGCTCGCCATGGAGCCCATGAAGGCGGCGGCGGACCCGCCGAGCGCGGCCAGTACGGCGAGCCACAGGACGAGGACCATCCGCCGACGGCGGAACGAGGCTCGGCCGAGCCGGTAGAGCAAGGTGGCCATGAAGCATCCTT
>NZ_CDRNDK010000938.1:0-977 GCF_977012225.1 Planomonospora algeriensis
CGCAGTAATGTGTGGAGCCGACCGGTACTAATAGGCCGAGGACTTGACCTCAAAGTTTATGCTTGGTTTCTGCAGCGCTCTGTATCCTCGCCGGGTCCGGAGCAGCGCGAAACCAAGAACTCTTGCTCGCGTCCACTAGGCAATTCTGAGACGGCAAACGGGTTTCCTGTTTGATTGTTTCATAGGGTTACGGCGGTTATGGCGAAGGGGAAACACCCGGTTACATTCCGAACCCGGAAGTTAAGCTCTTCAGCGCCGATGGTACTGCACTCGGGAGGGTGTGGGAGAGTAGGTCGCCGCCGGACAATTTTTTTGGTGAGGGCCGCCCTTCGGGGCGGCCCTTTCCTGTTTTCCGGGGCGTCGTCGGGAGATGGTCGTCCTGCGAAGGCTTCCTGGACTGCGGTAGCGGACCCAGGTCATGATCGGATTCTCTTCCAGGACCTGTAGGGTCCGGGGACTTTGGGTGACTTGCTAGGCTGGAGAGGCCGGGCCACCCCCACCGCGGGTGGCCTTCGTCGCACCAGACCACGATAGGGCGGGGCAGCGATAGCGAACGGGGCGCACCCCGCGGCCGGAGACCGCCCGTACAACGATTCGTCCCATGGACCAAGACGGGACGCGCTCGCCAAATGAGCAAACGAATGGACCAGAAGTGAACAGTGACAACGGGCGTGACGGCGAGGGCCGCCGCGAGGAGAGCGAGAACCGCGGATCGGGCGGTCAGGGAGGCTACCGCGGCGATCGCACGAACCAGGGCGGACGCCCCGGCGACGGTCCGCGATACGGGGAGCGGCGAGAGGGTCGTTCCGGAGGAGCATACGGTTCACAGGGGCGGGGTGACCGCCCATTCAATCGTGAGGGCGGTCAGCGTTCGTACGGTGATCGGGATCAGGCGCGGGGTCAGTACGGTTCGCGGGACCGGGGTGATCGTCCGTCGTTCGGTCGGGATGACCGGCCGCGTGGTGGCGGGTCCCGGG
>NZ_CDRNDK010000939.1:0-976 GCF_977012225.1 Planomonospora algeriensis
GCCGGGACGCCCCGTCCGGGCGCCCGCCGCGGTGCCGCCGCACAGGCCGGGCGGGCCGTTCAGCGCTGCGCCTGCATCATCCAGTGATGCTTCTCCACGTCCTGGGTGACGGCGATGAAGATGTCCTGGGTGACGGGGTCGGCCTCGGCGGTGGCCTCGACCCGCTCCCGCATCCTGCGGCCGATGGACTCCAGGATGTCCGTCATCGCCGCGACGACCTTGTCGACGTCCAGGTAGCCGGAGTCGAGCTGGGGCACCTTCGTGGTGCCCGCGATGGCGGACGCGCGGCCGTCGGGCGTGATGTCGAGCGCCACGGCCCTCTCGGCGACGGTGTCGGCGTGCGCCCGGGCGAACTCCACGATCTCGTCCAGGTGCAGGTGGATCTGGCGGAAGTTGCGGCCGATCACGTTCCAGTGGGCCTGCTTGGCCAGGAGCGACAGATCCAGGAGATCGATGAGCGCGCCTTGCAGGGCCTCTCCGACGACCTTCTTGTCACCGGGCTGAAGCGGGCCGGTGATGGTGGCCATGGGACGTACCTCCGTTGTCGGCATCGGTTGTTCCTTGCGAACCAGAGCGGCCCCTACCCATCGATACCGGACCTATGTTGACACTGTAATGATTGCAGTGTCACCATGGGGGCATGGAATGGACGATCGGCGAACTGGTGGAGCGGGCCTCCGCGGCCCTGTCCCCGTCGCCCCCGCCCGCCCGGCAGGGCGGACGGGTCAGGGACGTGCCCAACGAGCGCCTCGTCCGGTGGTACGCCACGATCGGCCTGCTCGACCCGCCCGCCGCCCGCCGGGGCCGCGTCGCGCTGTACGGCAGGCGCCACCTGCTCCAGCTGATCGCCGTCAAACGGCGGCAGGCGGAGGGCCGGAGCATCGCCGAGATCCAGGCCGAGCTCGCCGGGGCGACCGACCAGGCCCTGGAGGCGATCGCCCGCCTGCCCGCCTCTCTGGACGCCGCCCCGGACGGG
>NZ_CDRNDK010000940.1:0-976 GCF_977012225.1 Planomonospora algeriensis
CCGCGCCCCCCCTCCGGCCGCGCCCCGCCGCACCCCCTCGGCGACGCCCACCAGGAAGCCCGCGCCGGCGACGACGAAACCGGCCGCCCCTGCGGACGAGGCGGACGAGGAGTCCGAGCCCGAAGGTCCGGAGTCGGTCTCCGACGGCAGGCCGACCAGGACCGCGCCCGCACCGTCGACCGCGCCGACCCGGTCCACGCCCCCCGACGCGCCCACCTCCCCGGGCCCGACGCCCAGCGGGGACGGCGGCTCCACCCCGGCCACCACCCCGGCCTCTCCGGACCCGGTGCCGCACTGACCGTCCCCGGACCCCGTCGCGCGGCGGCCGTCCCGAAACCGGTGACGGGCGGCGGCGTTCCGTTCACACTGGCGGGGGGCGGAAGAACGGGACGGCAGCGGAGACGACGGCGGACGGCGGAACGGACACGACCTTGAGCGACGGGCAGATGGATCTCGCCGGGCACCGGCTGACCGGCCGGACGTGGATCGGCGACCTTGGCACGTGGTACTCGGCGGTGGCCCCGGCGGCCGGCCGGCGGGCGCGCTCAGGTTCGACGCCCGGCCGTTCGCCGACCCCGCGGCGCGGGACCGGCTGGTCGCGGCCGTGGTCGCGGACCGCAGGCTCCTCCAGGGCGGTCTGACGGGACTGGTCCCGGTCGCCGACCTGATCACCGCGCGGGGCGAGGTCTGGCTGCTCACCGGGGAACCGGCCGGCCCGACCGTGACCGACCTGCTGGCCCGGCGCCCGGCGGCCCGCGGCCCGGCGCGAGCGAGACGGCCACCGTACTGGCGGAGACCGCGCGGACGCTGCTGGCCGTGCACGCCGCAGGGCTCGCGCACGGCGCGGTGCATCCGGGCACCGTGGTGATCGCCCCGGACGGGTCGGTGCTGCTGGCCGAGCGCGGCCTGGCCGACGCCCTGCACGGGCGGCCCTCCGCTCCGGACCGGGACGTCGCGGCCTGGGCCTCGCTCGCCC
>NZ_CDRNDK010000941.1:0-975 GCF_977012225.1 Planomonospora algeriensis
GTCGCGCGCGGGTGGCGGCGGCGGTGGATCACTTCGACGGTCTTGCCGAGTTGGGTGAGCGCGGTGGTCTTGCCGGTGCGGGCGGGGCCGGAGACCATCAGCCCGCAGCGGCCGTAGTGGGCGTGTTTGTTCAGCTGGATCAGGCGGCGGCCGGCGGTGATGACCTGACGAATCGTGGGGGTCTGGACGATCAGGAGCCGGGCGTGGTGGTCAATGCGGTCATCGTCGTAGCGGCCGCGTTTGTCGTCGTCCAGGCCCGCCCAGAGTGCTGTGGGAAGCAGGTTCGGAACAGCGGGCATCTCGGTGACGAACCCGCGCCAGCCCGCCAGGGTGGTCAGCTGCAGATGCTCGAACTCGCCAGTGGGTTCGCCAGCACGAGTTGGGCGGTTCACCACCGCTTGTCCGCTTCAGCGAACGGGTCGAAGATCGGCATCGGTATCACCTTGGAGATGTTCTCCTCGCTCTGCTGCGCGCTGTCATCCTGGCGCGGTCCGCTATCGGCGGTGGCTGGTGCGGGCTCGGCATGGATCGGGGTGCTGGGCGGGCTGGCCTTGGTCCGTGCGGCCACCCGCTGGTCTCTGCGGCTGAGCCGGGCGGGCTTCGTTTCTTCGCTTCCAGGACCGTTGTGGGCGCGTTTGAGCAGGTCGGAGACCGCCTCAGCGATCTCCTCTTCGGTGGCGCCGGGCAGGGCCCGGCGGGTGTGATCCCAGGCCAGCTCACCGAACGGAGCGGCGACCCGGTGCAGATGCTTCCAGAGCAGGGTGATCCAGCCGCCGTTCCAGTGATCACGAACCCAGATCCGTGACACGTCGTAGGGGTCGTAGTGGATCTCCCACAGGTCTTTGCGGTCGGTGAGCCCGGATCGTTGCTGGCGTAGCGGATTGAGGGCCTGGTCGTCATAGACCCGATGGTTGATCTTCACGCCGTAGGCGTTGAGGGCCCGCCAGGTCGCCGGCAGCAACTCGATGTAGTCGT
>NZ_CDRNDK010000942.1:0-970 GCF_977012225.1 Planomonospora algeriensis
GCGCCGAAGCCGGCGACGACCCCGCCGGTGACGCCGCCGCCGACGACACCGCCCGCCCCGGTGACCCCGCCGGCGACACCGGACCCGTCGAGCACGCCGACCGCGTCGGAGACGCCCGCGCAGTCGGCCGCCCCCTCCGAGACGGCGAGTCCATGAGTCCGGCCCGGCGCGGCGATGCCCGTCTTCAGGGGGCTGCGCCCCGGACAGGTGAATACAACGTCTTCTCTGTCCTTGCTGATTGCCTGGGTTGATTACAGTGCGCCTGTCGTGCTTGTTCGGAGAGTGACGGAGCGTGATCCTGGCTGGCGCCGCACGCCGTGGAGGCGTGCGGCGGTCCAGGAGGGTGATGCATGCAGTCCGTCGAGAAGCGGCGCCGTGGCGCCACCGTGGTGGCCGGTCTGGTCTGCGCTCTGGTCGTGACGGCCGGGCTCCCGGCTGACGCCGCACCGGGCAGCCCCGGCCCGTCCGCCGACGAGGTGGCCCGGGCGAGCGCCGAGGCCCGCGAGCAGAGCAGGCGGCTGGGCGCGGCCACGGCCCTGCTCGCCGAGGCCGAGGCCGAACTCGACGGGCTGACGGCCAGGGCGGAGAAGCTGATCGAGGCCTACAACGGTGAGCTGGTACGGCTGGCCCAGGCGGAGGAGCGCCAGCGGCGGGCGGACGAGCAGGTGCGCGCGGCCGGAGCCCAGGTCGAGGACTCCCGCCGGGCGGTGGCCGCGCTCGCCGCCCAGAACTACGGCGGGATGGACCCGATGATGGGCCTGATGGCCGACATGGGCGACGGCGGCGCCGACGCGGGCTACCTGCAGCGGATGAGCGTCATGGCCCACGTGAGCGGCGGCCAGGCCGCGCGGCTCGGGCAGCTGCGCGACGCCCGGGAGGTGCTCGTCGTCTTCCAGGAGCAGGCGGAGGAGGCCTACGCCGAGCGGCGGGCGGCGGCGGAGCGCGCGGACGCGGCCGACCAGGCCCACAG
>NZ_CDRNDK010000943.1:0-955 GCF_977012225.1 Planomonospora algeriensis
CCCCGCCCCTCCCGCCCGCTGCCGCGACCGGGCCGTCCGCGGCCGCCGGCGGCTTCTCCTACGCCGAGGGATCGGTGACCGCCGCATGCGATGCGGGCCGGGCCCTGCTGCTGTCGTGGACGCCCGCTCCCGGCCACGGCGTCGAGGAGGTCGAGCGCGGCCCGGCCCCGGCGGTGTCGGTGGTCTTCGAGTCCGACGACCGCACCACCACGGTGACCGTGACGTGCCCGTCCGGGACGCCCGCCGCCGAGGTCCGCTCCGCCGCCGAGCACGACGACTGACCGCGCCGGAACGGACCCCCGGCGGAGGGCCGGGGCGCGTTTCAGGCGCCCAGGGCGTGCGGGCTCACGGAGCAGGAGCCGCCGTCGGGGTGCCACCGGGGCCGACGGCGTGACGGTCGCCGGGGAGGTCGCCGTGGGCGTCGCCTCCGGAGGGACCGTCGGAGTCGCGGTCGGCATCGCCGTGGGCGTCGCGCTCGGAGCCGGCACCGGGGGCTGCGGCGGCGTGGGGCAGGGCGCGGGAGTCCGCCACTTGACCGCGCCGGGCGGCCACTGCCGCTGGTACCACCAGCCGCGCCGGTTCTTCTTGGCCGGCCGCGACAGGTCGTAGACGTAGGCGGCCGTGGCCGACTCCCCTTCACGCGTCGCGGTCAGGACCACCCAGTCGCCCTGGCGGACCGGGCGGTCGCCGCGCCTGCCCGCGACGACGCGGGTGTCGTCGGTGAGCGCGTACACCTGCTCGAAGCCGTCCGCGCTGCGCACCGCGAGCGAATCATCGGCCACGGCGGTCACCTGCCCCGTCTGGGCGAAGACCGTCGTGAACACGCACGGGTCCTCCGTGCCCACCAGGAACTCGCCGTGCATCGCACCGGCGAACTCCAGCGGATGTACGGCAGGCAGCGCGGGCACGGTCGCCGGCGCGGGGCGGCAGGGGGGTCCCGGGGGGCGGTCGGGCT
>NZ_CDRNDK010000944.1:0-950 GCF_977012225.1 Planomonospora algeriensis
CGGCCGTCGGGCCCGCGCACCGCGCGGCCCAGCCCCGGGATCCAGGGGCTGCGCAGGTCGGGCCCGGCGGGCAGCGCGTTGAGCCAGGCGGCCGGGACCTGCCGGCGCCCTCCCTCCGGCAGCGCCCGCACACTGTCGGCCGCCACCCGCATCCGCCGGTTCGACCAGAGCATCCAGGTCTGCCCGCCCTCTTCCACCACCATGGCGGAGTCCTGCCCGATCGGGCGCCCGCCGACCTCGAAGCCGCCGATCAGGGACGTGTACGGCCTGCGCGCGCCGGTGGCGTCCGTGCCCTCCACCACGCAGGCCGACCACGGGGCGCGGACCAGGCGGCCGGGCGCGGGCAGCGACTCCGGGGCACCCGGGATGCCCACCAGGGTGCCCCGGGAGAAGCGGGTGAGCGAGGCCGAGGTCACCGTCCGGACCTTCGCGTCCTGCGTGCCCAGGAGCAGCCGGGCGGAGGCCACGTTGGCGACGGGGATCATCCGCCGCTGCGGGGCGCTGTAGACGAACGTCGCGCCCGACTCCTCCTCGACGAGCACCGTGCCGGGTTCGGTGAGCGCGGTCGCGCCGCCCGGCCGCAGCAGTCCCAGCACGCCGAAGACGGCCGCCACCAGGACGGCGGCCAGGACCGCGCAGAACATCGCCACGTTGTACCGGCGCATCGGCGACTCGGGCAGGTCGGGCTCGCCCTGGAGCAGGGCCGTGCCCAGTCGCTGCGTCATCAACCGGTACGCCTGGTAGAGATCGCGACGGGTCTGCATGCCACCTCCGTCTCGCCGGACACGCGGTAGCCGACAGCATAGAAGCGCGATCAAGGAATTGCCGCGCCCGAGACAGAAAAGGGATCTTCCTCCCTTCCGGGGCGGGCGGCGGGCCGACGGGGGCCTCGCGACCCGGTCACGGCGGGGAGCCGCCGCGGCCCGCCGGGCTACAGGGCGGAGCCCTGC
>NZ_CDRNDK010000945.1:0-949 GCF_977012225.1 Planomonospora algeriensis
GGGCGGCGACGCCCCGCAGCAGGGTCCGCAGGTCCTCCGCGACGGCCTCGCAGCCGGCGCGGCCGACGACGGCGGGGTTGAACAGCAGCGCGGCCGAGAGCCCGGAGGGCGCGTCCACGACCTGCAGGTGCAGCGTGTTGCGGACCGCGCCGTTGAACATCGCCCAGTCGACGGAGACGTCGAGCCCGGTGAAGACGGGGTCGGCGCCCGGCCGCGCCCGGTAGCTCACCGAGACCGGGGTGAGGGCGCTGCGCGGGCCGATCCCGCCCAGCGCCCGGGCCAGCGGGACCTCCCGGTGCCGGTAGACCGCGCGCAGCTCCTCCCGCAGGGAGCGGGCGAACTCGGCGAACGTCCCGTCCGGCACCGAGGCCACCGGGAGCTCGTTGACGAAGAGCCCGACGTGGTCGCGGGTCTGCTCGGTCCGGGTGGACAGGTCCACCGCCACCGTCACCCGCTCGTTGCCGTAGGCGCGCAGCAGCACGTGCAGGGCGGCGAGCAGGAACTCGAACCGGGTGACGCCCAGCGGCCCGGCGGCCTGGGCCACCTCGTCGCCGAGGGCGAGCTCCACCGCGTCGCCGGGGGCCGCGCGCAGCGAGGAACCGGTGGCCCCGGGGAGCGCGACCCGCTGGTCGTCGTGCCATCGGGGCCGCCAGAACTCCGCCGCCGCGTCCAGCCCGGCGTCCACCCGCCCCTGCTCGGCGCGGGCCGCCTCGCCGTACGAGAGCGGCAGCGGGGACGGCTCCTCACCGTTGTAGGCGGCGGCCAGGTCGCGCAGGAGCACGTCCTTGGACATGCCGTCGAAGACGGCGTGGTGGGCCACGACCAGCAGCAGGTGGCGCAGCGGCCCCAGCCGGAACAGGGTGAACCGCGAGACCGGGCCGGTCCCCAGGTCGAGGGGGGCCGCGGCGACCCGGGCGGCGAGCCACTCCGGCGAGCCGGGCGCCCCCCG
>NZ_CDRNDK010000946.1:0-932 GCF_977012225.1 Planomonospora algeriensis
GAGCGGGGTGGCGGTGCATGCGGTGGGTGCGACGGCGTTGCGGGTGCGGGCGAGCCGGAACACCGACGCGGGCAGTACGTGTGTGCGGTTGAGCATCGCCGATGGCAGCGGCGCGCCGGTGGCCGACATCGAGGCGCTGACGGTGCGTCCGGTCTCGGCGGCCGGTCTGGACGCGGGGGCGGGTGTTCTGCACCGGGTGGAGTGGACGCCGCTCGCGGCGGAGCAGGAGACACCGGGCAACGGGTCCTTGGACGGGTCCGGGGACGGGTCAGGTCTGCCGGGTGGTGTGTTCGATCTGGTGATGGCTCGGGAGGCGGTCGGGCGGGGTGTGGCCGTGCCCGGGGCGGTGGTGTATGTGCTGGCTTCGCCGGTGGCGGCGGGTGTGCCTGAGGCGGTGCGGGTGTCGGCGGGTGAGGTGCTCGGTGTGGTGCAGGAGTGGCTGGCCGAGGAGCGGTTCGCCTCTTCGCGGCTGGTGGTGGTGACGCGGGGCGCGGTGGCGGTGGCCGGGGATGAGGATGTGGATCTCGGTGTGGCCGGGGTGTGGGGGCTGGTGCGGGCGGCGCAGGCGGAGAATCCGGGTCGGTTCGTGCTGGTGGATGTGGATGCGGGTGAGGAGTGGCGGCGGGTTCTGGGGTCGGTGGTGGCCTCGGGTGAGCCGGAGGTGGCGGTTCGCGGGGGCGGGGTGTGGGTGCCGCGGCTGGTGCGGGCGGTCGTGCCGCGGGAGGGGCGTTTGGAGTTCGGGCCGGATGCCACGGTGCTGGTCACGGGTGGCACGGGTGGTCTGGGGGCGTTGGTGGCCCGGCACCTGGTCGAGGTCTATGGGGTGGGGCATCTGCTGCTGGTGAGCCGGCGGGGCGGGCAGGCGCCGGGGGTGGCGGAGCTGGTGGCGGAGTTGTCCGGGCTGGGTGCGCGGGTGCGGGTCGAGGCGTGTG